>JAYUFJ010000369.1:0-11182 GCA_043738775.1 Flavobacterium sp.
CTTTATTTTCCACTAAAAGGTATTTATCGGGTTAAATTTTCCTTTATAACTTCAAAATTTATGTTTTGTAGTTAAAATATCAGGTTAAACCTGACTCAATTGATACAAAACATAACTTTCCGATTTTAGTAAAATTAACCTTTGGCAAAAAACTGCTTTTATTGCCAAAAGTTAATTTTTATTTTCGTTTATCGTTTGAACCTCTATCATAAGCGACCAAATTGCATAATTCCCTCAATCTACTTCGCACTTGATTACCATATTGTTTTTCAATTTCACTAGCTGAAAGGTAAGTCGTGATGTGCGTTTGGATTTTTTTAGCTGTAAAAATATCATAGCGAAACAATAGAATTTCTGCCATAACATTGCATTCGTTGCCAGAGTATTTTAGGTTGTTTTCTGTTCCTAAATCGTCAAAGCAAATATTCTTGGGTTGTGATTCATAGAGTTTGCCTTTGCTGTATTTGTGGATTATTTCGTAGCCGTCTTGGATGAATTCAAAACTAATATCTAGGCACGGTTTTACGAAAAATTTGTGTTCGGTTGGGGTTAGGTATTTCATTACATCCATCAATGATGTTTTTTTGAAGTAAAACTTTGAATTTTTGAATTGATAAGAATATTTTATTGCTCAATTGTTCGGGTAATAATTGGTTTTTTTTTTCATTTTCTAATCAAATAAACCCATACAACTTTTATTGTACCACATAATCTCTATGGTCAATTTCTGACAATCGAAAGAAACCTAATGGAAAATCATCTGGATTTGTAGTGTTCAAAACATTGCCACGAACGGTTACTGGTGGTGCTTGAAACGGACCACCACCACCTGGACTTCCTGCAACATCAAGAAGAATATTTAGATATTCATAATATTCTTTTGAAATGCCATAGTGTGTAATGTTTACGATGTCTCCAGCAATGATATTGCTGTCAAATGCTACGCTAAAATAGGGGTTGCCATCAAAGAATTTGTCTTCGGCAACATATAAACTTGGTTTGGCTTCGTATTTGACTACATATTTATACGAATAAAAATTCTCAATAATTGCTGGGTCAACATATAATGCTTTAATTGACTTTGTTTCGCTACCAAAAAAATTTACATCTTCTTGAATTACATTTAAAATTGGAGCAACTGGTTTTAGCGTCTCCGATGCAGTATAGGTTTTACCATTACTAACGATTGTCAAATAATAGGTTTCATTTAGAATTGGCACAAAATTGTTGCAAACATATTCGCCAGTATTTTGCGTTTCAATAAAATTAAATATAATGTTAGCACTGTTTCTAATGCTAACATTTGCTCCCGAAACTTTAGGAATTTGATTGGTATAAAAATCTGCAGTTGTAGTCAATTTTATTTTTTGTACATTGCCAGCTGTTCCTTTTTGCCAATCGATTAATGCCTCGACGACTAATTTTGGCGCGTCATTATCTAACGGAATAGTAACAACTTCTGTACATCCTGATAAAGCAATTATTGCTAGTATAAAAAAAATTATCTTCTTCATAGTATTAAAATTTAAAATTATAACTCACTCCGGGAACTACTCCAAATATTGAAGTTCTTATTGCTTCGTTCACGCCTGATTCTTGATTTTGTTGGAAGTTTATTGATGCTGCATTCATTCGATTGTACACATTATAAATACTAAAAACCCATTCGCTTTGCCATTTTCTATCTTTGTTTTTTCGAGAAGATAATGTTGCTGATATGTCTAAATGATGGAATGCTGGCAATCGGTTTGCATTTCGTTGTGAAAAACTTGGCACATTCAAGCCCGAAAATGTGTATTGCCCGTTTGGAAATGTTGCTGGTTGCCCTGTTTGCAAAATAAAGTTAGATCCAAAAGACCATTTTTCGTTTAACTTATAAGATGCTGTAACGGCTAAATTATGCAGTTTGTCGTAAGCCGAACTGTACCATTTTCCGTTGTTTATTCCTACTTCATTGGCTGTTCGCCCTGGTGTTTGTTGTTCGGATTTTGATAAAGTATACGATATCCAACCCGAAAAATCGCCTTTGTTTTTACGAAGCAACATTTCTAAACCGTAAGAGCGCATTCGACCATTGAGAATTATTCGTTCGATGTTGTTGTTCGCAATTAAATTTGCACCATCAATATAGTCTAGTCTGTTTTGTATTTTTTTGTAAAAACTTTCTACTTCAAACGAATATTTATCGTCATTGAAATTTACAAAATAACCAGCAGCCACTTGGTCGGCAATTTGAGGTTTAATAAAAGTATCGCTTGGTGTCCAAATGTCTAGCGGTGTTGGCGATGAGGTATTCGATATCAATTGCAAATATTGAACCATACGGTTGTAACTAATTTTAACCGATTTATCGTCTGATAAAGAATAAGATGCAGAAAAACGTGGTTCTAAATTATTGAACATTTTAATGGATTGATTTCTAGAAAAAGATTTTTTACCAATCGATGTTCCTTCAGAATATATTTTTAAATTGCTGTTGTATACCACTGGCAAATCATCTTTGTAAATATCAATTTCTGATGCGCCCAAACGATAAAACATACTCGAACGCAAACCATAGGCAACCTCGAAATCTTTAGAAATTTTTTGTTCAACACCAATATACACTGCAGGTTCAAAGGCATTTTTCTTGTCTAATTGCAGAAAATTAATTCCAGAATCGGGTTTTGAAGGGTTTAACGTTCCAGGATTAAAATTGTAATAAATGGCACTTGCTCCAAAATTTAATTTGATTTTATCGGAAACATAGTTTTTAAAATCATATTTAAAATTATAATTTTGAATATTAGAATCCCATTGAAAACCAAAATTATTTATAGATAAACCATAATAATAATCACTATAAATTAAAGATAAATTAGAAAATAATTTGTCCGAAAATAAATGATTCCAACGCAGATTAAAAACTGAATTGCCATACGTATTTGTAAAACTATTGCTGATTCCGACTACATCACGCCCAAAGTATCCCGAAAGATGTACATTGTTATTTTCGTTGAATTTGTAGTTTACTTTGGCATTGAAATCATAAAAATAAGCCACATTATCTTTTTGATCTTCGGATAATTTTAAAAACAAATGTGCATAGGTAGCGCGACCTGCAACCAGAAAAGAACCTTTGTCTTTCACAATTGGTCCTTCGGCAAGTAATCTGCTGGCGATAACTCCAACACCACCATTTATACTAAATTTATTGCTGTTTCCGTCTTTTTGATAAATTTCTAAAACCGAAGATGGCCGACCTCCGAAACGAGCAGGAATTCCGCCTTTGTATAATTTTAAATCCTTTATTGCATCGGGATTAAACACCGAAAAAAATCCAAAAAGATGTGATGAATTAAAAATTGTGGCTTCGTCCAAAAGGATTAAATTTTGATCCGCTCCTCCACCACGAACATTGAAACCTGATGCTCCTTCGCCTGCATTGGTAACTCCTGGTAAAAGCAAAATAGATTTGATGATGTCAACTTCGCCAAAAATAACTGGCATTTTTTTGATGGTTACAATTGATAGTTTGTTGACACTCATTTCTGAAGAGCGTGTATTGATTTTGTTTTTCCTTCCTGTAATTAAGACCTCTTGCAATACTTGCTCGTTAGTCGAAAGTTTGAAATTTCTATTGATGTTATTTTCTAGACTTACTATTTCTTCTAGTGTTTGAAAACCAACATAAGTAATAATCAGAGTATATTTTCCTTTTGGAATTGTGATGGAATAAAAACCATATTCGTTGGTAACAACACTGGTTTTAAGTTCTGGAATTGAAACTA
Organism: Flavobacterium sp.; assembly: GCA_043738775.1. Classification (GTDB taxonomy): domain Bacteria; phylum Bacteroidota; class Bacteroidia; order Flavobacteriales; family Flavobacteriaceae; genus Flavobacterium. Next base: position 3,771 of record JAYUFJ010000369.1, read on the forward strand.
TAACGCCAATCAAGGTCTCGTTATTTTTAGAATCTGATATTGTTCCTGAAATAGTGAATTTTTGCTTGTTAGTTACTGTTAAAATCAAGTTTTGTGCAAATGATTTCAACATTGCAAAACTTACAAGAATTGTAAAAAATGTAGTTTTTAAAAACTTCATATTGTTTAATTTATTGCTATTATTGAATCATTTTCCCTACGATGCCAGTAATGCCTTTTGTTTAAAAATTTAAAAAATCGTTTCAAATAAAAATGATTTTGGTCTGTTAATTTTAATTTGATTTCGTAATCACTTTTATTTATCAAATCATCATAAGTCCCACCATACAAAACTTTCTCAGAATATTTTTTCATTTGAATTATCACATTACTATTAATTTTATCGCTTAAATTTGGAATATTTGTATGAATTAATTTTCCATAATAGGAATTTTCTAATTTATATATTTCAATTGTTTGCGAATTGTCGTCATTTATCCAAAAACCAATAAAATTGTCTTTGGTTTGAGATTTCACAGATGCATTTATCAATAATAAAATACAAACTAAATAGGTTTTAATGCTATACTGTTTTCGCATTTTGAAGAATGATTTTATAACAATCTAAACAATTGTTTTTGGTTTCATTCTATAAATAAAAACCGCAATAACAATTAACCAAATTGTCCATAATGTATTGGCTATCATATTTAAATCTGCAAAAGTAGATGCTAACATTCCACCAAAATGTTCCAAAATACTCACGATTAATAAAAACCCAATGGCAAGTCCTGTATAGCCCATCCATTTATTAAATTTTGGGTGTTTTAATAGCATTAGTCCCAAACAAATTGTCCAACAACCCATTACTAAAAAACCCAAATGTTCGCCAATACTCATTCCAGCATATCGATTTAGCATTTCATAGATTATTGTTATTGTTTTTTGACTTTCGTGATTATTGAAATAACTTTCGGTTAAAAACGGCATTACAAATATCCAACGCACAAAACCTATGCATTGAAAAATTGCTGTTGCTAAACCAAATCCGACAAATAAATTCAATGCTGTTTTACTTTTTGTTTGAAACAACACTTTTTGTAAAACAATCGTGAGTGGAATAAAAAGTAACGATGATAATAGAAAAATGTAATATCCAAAGACAATTATCGTTTGATTTTCTCTAAAAAGTTTAAAAGCATTTTCTGCTGGTTGACGCAAAATATCAGGAAAATTGAAGGTTGCACCTAAAATAATTACGGGAGCAGTAACAGTAACCATCATTGTCAATAATAAAATTATTGCGAGATTTTGGAGTTTATTTTGAGTTTTCATTACTAATACTTTAATATTTGTTTTAATCCTTCATCAATTGGTGTTGGCTTCATTTTAAAAGCCTTTTCAAATTTTACGCTTTTGAATTCATAATTTCTATCGTATTGATACAACAATTCTTTGCTTTCTTTTACTGCTGGAATGAACCAACTCATAATAGAAATCATAAATCTTGAAGCCACTTGAATTTCGGCTGGTTTTCCTGTAATCGCTGAAATTTTTTGCAACAATTCGTTGGCTGAATAGGCTTTGGGTGTTGGTAAATGCCATACTTGATTGTAAGCAGTATTTCTGTTGCCCAACAATGCAATTGCTTTTGCAGCATCTGAAACTAAGGTTAACGAATGTTTTTTGTTTGCATCTAAAAACCAATTTGCTTTTTTGCCTTCTAGAATTCGTTTAATAACTTGTAGATTGAACATACTGTTTTTAACCTCTTTTCCGTAAAAATCGGCAGAACGTGCAACTATAATATTAATTTCATTATTCTTGATTTCATTATTTATTAGATTTGCAATTGCCGTTCGAACTGCGCCTTTTTTGCTTACTATTTTGAAAGGTGCATCTTCGTGTAAATCTTCAAAATATTCGGGATCGTACATATAAACGTTATCCAAAAAAACCAAAGGCACTTTATGAATTTTACAACCTTTGATTACATTTTCGACAATTTTCAAGAAATCGCGTTCCCAAATTTTTGTTTTATATGGCAAACCGACAACCAAATAGGCAATATCCATATTTTTTAATGCGTTTTCTGTTTGTGACATATCTAATAAATCGCCTGAAATAAGATTATCATCTTCATTCACTTTCTTCGGATTTCTAGAAAAAAGCGTAATGTTTTCGGTATATGATTTTAATTCTTTTGCTAATGCGTTGCCAATACTTCCACCTGCACCTAAAATAATTTGATTGTTTCTCATAATAAATAATTTGGATTTTAATAAAAAAAATGCTGGTTTAACTTATGAAAGACTTAACCTTTTTAGAATAGTTTTCCCAGCATTTTCAACAAAACAAAAATGAAATTTTTAGAAATTGAATCGGTAACCGAAATCTGGTTGAAACCCAATTTGATCTTTTTGATTAACCACTCCAGTCAAACGGTTGTAATCTTTAGAAAACACGTTTTTGTTGCCCGTTACGTTTTGAAAATCTACATAAAACTGGTGTGAACGTTTTTTGGTTTTGCTGTTGAATTTCATACCTAGTTTTAAATCTAATCTGAAATAAGCACTGTATTGCTCGCTAAATGGTTTGGTGTCATCTCTAATTTCAAATCCAACTGCTCTCGATGCTGCTAAATCTACTGGTGTAAAATAACGACCACCTGCTGTTGTTAATTTGGTATTTATAGAAAAAATGTTCTTTTGTGCTTTACCAATTTTAAATTCTTTTCCTGCTAATGCGTTTACAACGTATCCGTTATTGAAAGGAGAATTTCGTTCTATATTATCGCTTCCTTTGTATTTACTTTCGAAGAAAGACGATGTAAATAATGCGTGGTATCCTTTGCTAAAGAATTTTTCTAACGTTAATTCTAAACCTGCATTTGTTCCTTTTCCATTACTAACTAATGATGTTTTATCGATAGAATAAGAGAAATTTGCTCCTTCGGTTAAAGACGAATAACCCGTTGGTGTTCTCTGAACTGCTGCTTTGTCAACTAATTGGTAGTAAATTTCTGCTTTTGCTCTCCATTTATCGGCAAGTTTTACATCATAACCTAAAACAAAGTGCTGACTTCTCACTAAATCAAGGTTTTTATTAGACTGAACAATGTTTCCGCCAATGTTTTCATTCAAAAACAATAGTGGTGCTGCTACGTTTTGGTGGTGAACTCCGTAACCAAAATTGAATGTATTTTTTGCATTTACAGCATACGATAATGAGGCTCTTGGTTCGATTGCAAACTCTTTGTTTACTGAAAAATATTGTCCGTGTAAACCAGCGTTTAAAGTCAATTCTTCTGTTAAACGAACCTGTGCTTGCGCATAAGGTTGAACAATGCTATAATTACCGTCATTATTGATAACACTCACTAAATCAGGAAGACCATCGCCGTTGTTGTCTATTTGTCTGTCTCGGTCATCGATTTTTGCTTTTAGCGTATAACCTTCATATAATAAACCAGTTCGTAATGTAAATTTTTTAGATATTTTTGAATTGAATAATGTAGAAAATGTTACTCTACTTTCGGTATTATCTACATTTGTAAATCTTTGTTTGTTTACGGATGCTGTTCCAAAACCAAAATACCTGTCCACTTCGAATGTTGATTTTGCACTAGATCCACCAATTGTAGTTTTCAAATAGGATTTTTCGCCAATATTAATGGTGTGTTTCAATCCAAAAGCAGAAAAGTTTGATTTTGCAACAGCATCTTCGTCTTTTGCTGCAAATAAATCTTTGTCGTCAACATCTTTTCCAGTGAATTTAATTTCTGAGTTTCCTAGAATTCCGAAAACAGAAAAGTTACCTATTTTTGATTTTCCAAAATCTAAATTGAAAGACAAATCATTGTAGTTTGGAATAGCGGTCGTTCCGCCGGATAATCCTAACAATCCAACCACGCCATATCTTGCAGCGACTACAAATGAGCCACCATTCTTTTTCAAAAGTGGCCCTTCTGCCATTGCTTCTAATCCTGGAAATGCTGCCATACCTACTGTATATTCATAATTTTCGGTATTTCCTTTTCTGAAACCTAAATCGAAAACACCGCCAAGTGCATTACCATATTCTGCTGGAAAAGCCGATGTAATAAAATCTGAATTGGCTAACATATTTGGGTTTAGAGCCGAAACTGGACTACCCGTTGTACCCAAAGTTGCAAAGTGATTTGGACTAGGAATAGAAATTCCCTCTAAACGCCATAATAATCCTGTTGGAGAATTTCCTCGAACTACAATATCATTTCGGCTGTCATCAGCAGTTGCAACACCTGCAAAGTTTGATGCTAAACGTGCTACATCACTTCGTCCACCGGCATATCTGTTGGCTTCTTCGGCAGAAAATTGTCTCACAGAAACCGCAGCCATTTTATTGATTGCTTTTGCTTTGTTTTGTCCGCCACCAGAAATAACAACTTCGTTTAGCGTATTGAATTTTTCTGAAATTGCAATGGCAAGAATATTATCTTTACCTGTTGTAACGTCAATATCCGAAATTGTTGCATCTTCATATCCAACATAAGAAACAACTACTGTTTGTCTTCCTAACGGAATTTCTGAAAGTTTAAAGTTTCCTTCACTATCAGTCGTTTGCGATGTTTCTGAACCCATAATTTTTACATTGGCTCTAGAAATTGGTTTTTCGGATTGTTTGTCGGTTACTTTCCCACGAATAATTCCGGTTTGGGAAAATACAATGCTTGTTGTAAAGCATAAAATTAGAAATAAGATTTTTTTCATTTGTATTAATTTTTGATTAGTTATAAAATTATTTTGCAAAGATGGGTTGCATTTAAAACCCAAAACGTTCACTTGAGTTAACTAATATTGTTAATTGAAATTATTTTTTAAAATTTAAAACCAACTTGCGTTCCAAAATAGCCACTTTCGAAATCTACTGGACCAACGCCTTGCACATCGCCAGTTCTTCGTGCAAAACCATATTCAACCGATACAACTAAATTGGTTTTCTTGTATTTGAAATCGTAAGCACTTCCGAGCGTCAAACCATTACCAATTGCAAATTGATGATTGTAAACTTTTGCATCTACATTTCGATATTTTTGAGTAAATTGTGTGATGAAATAGAAATCGGTGTATAAGTTGAAACCACTATCTGCATTTTTATTCAATGGATAATACTTGGCAGAAATTGCTGCTCCCCACCAGTTAAAAAATAATTGGTTTGTACCTTCTCCTTTTGATGGTGTTGCACCAAGTGCAGAAAATTTTCCACCAAAATTGAAGTTGTTTATTTTTTCAAATTTATGGTAGGCACCAAGAGTGAATAATCCGCCACCAGATGTTCCGTAATTTCCTGCGTCTTTTACCTCTTTTAGATTTTTACCAAATTGAGAAATTGCATAACCCGCTTTGAACTCGCCATAAGTAAATGACTTTTTTTCAGGATTTACTTGTGCATTTGATTTTATACTAATAATACATATAAAGATCACTGCTAATAATTTAATTGAATTTTTCATTTTATTAAAAATTAATTCCTAACATTACATTTGCTTGAGGAAAATTATCAGATTCGCCACCACGATAACCAATATTAGATTTTATGCTTCCAATCATTCCAATTTGTGGAATTACATAAAAATTATATTTTTGTTTTTTGGCAAAATCAAATTTGTAACCAGCATTGGCTTCCCAAAACCAAGAAAAATTATTGTAATCTTTGCCGTCATATTTGTTTTTTGTTGCCCAAGCATAACCAATATTAGATTTTGCTTCGGCGTGAAGCCCTTTCCAGAAATATTGACGGTAACCCGTAATAAAAAGGTATTCGCTTATTTTTTCAACAATGTCGTGTTTTACGTTTGGACGAAGATAGGCACCTAATATAAGTTCGCCTTTATTTTTGCTATTTTCATTAGTCAAGGTCCTTGTAACTTGCAAACGAATAATCCCAACATTCGTAATAAATGGCTGTGCTAATTCGGTTTCGAAACCCCATTTTTTTGATGAGGTTGCCCCATCTTGTGCTTTTGATTGTGTACTTATAAAAAGAATAAATACCATAGAAATTGATTTAATTGCATTGTTCATCTTTGTATTTGTTTAAAATTATTTTGCAAAGATGAAACAGGAATGAAGTCGAAAACGTTCACTTAAGTTAAGAAAAACAACTTTATCGAAAATAAAAAAACCGCAAATCAATTAAGATTTGCGGTTTTTTGAAGTTAAAGAATCGAATATTTATTTAGTTACACTTAACATTTCTACAATTCCAAAATTTGTATATAAACCTTGTGTTACTTGGATTAAATGCTCATTGTATTTTTCAACGTGATCTCCCATTCCGATAAAATCTACGGTTGTCCTAAATGGCTTTTCGCCAAGAGGTTTGTCAATCAATTCAGCAAAAGCATCAGCTACTCGTTGTGGGTCTTGCTGTGGATTATTAGCTAAAACATTACCAAAACTTTCTCCCATTTTTTGTGGTGCATTTATAAAGTCGCCATAATTTGTGGCTTGGCTAGTATCGGAAGGAAATAGTAAATTTTCTGCAAATGCGGTTGGATAACCACCTGGTTCTACAATACAATTTTCGATTCCAAAAGTAGAAAGTTCTACACGATAGTTTTCTGCCAATGCTTCCAAAGCCCATTTCGATGTTTGATACAAACCATAAAAAGGTAATGCAATTCTACCCAATAAACTCGAAGTGTAAACGATTAAACCAGATTTTTGATTTCTAAAAAATGGCACAACGGCTCTGTTCATTCTTTGTACGCCAAATACGTTTACTTCATATACTTTTTGAAAATCAGCGGTAGTAAAAAATTCTAACATTCCTGCTGAACCAATACCTGCGTTGTTCATCAATACATCTAATCCACCTAAATTTTCTATGGCTTTGGCTACACCATTTGTAACGCTTTCGTCATTGGTAACATCTAGTTCTATGATTATAGCACCCAGCGCAATCAATGTATCAGCAGTATTTTTATTTCTACCATTTACATCTCTCATTCCGGCGGCTACTTTGTGACCGTTTGAAATTAATTTTTCGACGGTAAGTTTTCCAAAACCGCCACTTGCTCCTGTAATTAATATTTTCTTGCTCATTTTTTGAGTTTTTAGATTATAATTTTTTGTTCATATTAATATCTTCATCCGATAATTATTTTCGGCATATAAATTAAAATGGAAAATTGGCTTCAGTTATTTCTTTTGCCCAATCCCATAATTTTGCATTAAGAGATGAATTTAACGCTGCAGCATCAATTTTTGCGAGGGCAGGTTTTCCTTTTTGTTCATTGTGTCCATCTGGTCCCCAATATTGTCCTCCTTTTGCCTCTAGACGCAAACACGCGGCTAAAGTTGGTTGCGCTCCTTCTTTGGCAGTCATCAATTCCAATGAATCCAGCATTGCTTTATCCATATTTTTTTGCAAATCGGTTTTACTGAAAC
>JAYUFJ010000370.1:0-3992 GCA_043738775.1 Flavobacterium sp.
TGAACAACCATAATAATTTAATTTGTAAAACTCAAAAAAGTAAAGTACCTTTGCAAAAAATTAAAAACATTGTGCAATTAAGTGCAAGATTTTGAACTATTTAAAATGAGTACAAAAAAAATCATAGAATACCGTACACTTTATAAGTCTACTAAACAATCAACTTTAAAAGAGTTAAAAACAATTTACCGAAACTTTATGAAAGACATTCATCCGGATACTATTCAAGATGATATTGAGCGAGCTAAAGCCGAGGAACAAAGTAAAACTATTATTGCTGCTTACCACTTTTTAGTAAGTATTGCACCCGAAACGCAATTGAAAGACAAAGCGGAATACGAAAAAACCACTTCAACTGGAGTAATCTCTGATTATCGTTTTGAAGATACTGTTCTTTACATTGAATTTCAAGATGGTGCTAAATTTGAATATTTTGGTGTGCCAAGACCTATTTATGTTAAAATGGTTAATGCTGAGTCGCCAGGTCGTTTTGCAAGACGTCACATTTTTGGAACTTACACTTACCGAAGTGCTGCTAAATTAGTTGGTGCTGAATAATAAAAAATAATAAAAAAAAAGGGAAAGATTCTTAAATCTTTCCCTTTTTTTTATCTAAAACTTTAAAATTGGTAAGCACCAATATCTGGATTTGTGTTTGGTGGAGTAGGGCGAGCTTTATTTAAAATATCATTGAAATTTGGAGATATATTTACTCCGTTATTTATTACCGGCGACCCAGTTAAAATAGTCATTTGGTTTTTGGCACTATTTTTAAATTTCGGATTTTGATTTCTAATGTTCAAAGTTGTATTTCTAATGCCGTTATATAAAGCATTGGTTGCCAATGCGTTATTTCCAGAGTCATCAAATTTTATCAAACATTTGTTGAAATTAAAATTAAATAAGTTAGTTGTCGAAACATTATCTAACAAAACTTCAACTCTATTAGAACCATAAATTATACAATTTGTAAAATTAGCTTGGGTCAAACTTTTTAAATAACGAGTGCTTGTTACATCCAAATAATCGTTCAATAAAACCGAAAGCTGTTTTGTATTATTAAAATTGTTGTTAAAAGTACAATGTGTAAAATCGTAACTTCCTCCTAAGGTACAAGCCAAACTTAATTCGCCACAATAATTAACAACTAAATTTTTACCATCAACTTGGGCTCCTCTATTCAAAATTCCAATATTAGAACAATTAAAAAATTTAGAATTATTAATATTCATTTTTGGTGTATAAACATCCGCAGGATTCGATGAGTAAAGTCGTTGCTGGTTTATTAATCCAACGGTTGCATTCTTTAAAGTAAGATGATTGATTAAATTACCACTGTTTTGAGAATAATTCACAACAGCTCCCCATTGTCCGGGAATGTCCTCAAATGCAGGTTCCAGTCGGTCTCCCTCAAAAGTAACTTCGTTAATTAAACTTTCAGGAGTTGCAGTTGGTGGACTGGTTCCATTTATTTGAATATTTGCATTTTTAGCAACAATTAAACCAGAATTGGCGTGAAAATAAATTCTTGATCCTGCATCAACAATCAAAGTCTTGGTGTCTGGAACTAAAGCATAACCATAAATTACATAAGGTTTTGTGTTTGTCCAATGCAATTCGTCTCCATTAATTGGATCGTTTGAAATTAAATTAGTCCCAATTGGAGTAATTGAAACGTTATTTGCATCTAACCCTAAATTTATAGTTTCGTAAACATAATTATTCGACGCTGAACCAGTACGGTTTGGACGAATAAAATAGGCATCTTTAATAAGCGTGACCAAATCGACCGATTGAGGTGAATTTGATGTGTTTAAAAATTGAATTTTATCGGTATATAAAAAATCAGTTGAATTTGCATCGGCAATTGAAGTTGTTGTTTCAATAAAAATGTACAAACTATCTTTGGCCAAAAGTTCAACATTATTAAAAATTTTACCATTTCCGGTTGCTCCATCAACCATAATTCGGTATTTTGACGAAAGCCCTTTTTGAAGCTGAATTGAGGGTATTGAAATATCTTTGTCGCTACGGTTGTAAACTTTTAATCGATAGGTGCTTGAACCAATATTTGTAAAAACAGTATCTAAATATACAGTTTGTTTTGAAAACTCCAATCCACCCGAACTTTGCTCAAACGAAAAATCTTTTCGGCAAGAAACCAAGGTAAACACAGTTATCAAAAAAAGAATTAATAAAGATTTATTCATTTGTGAAGCAATTTTTTGTAAATATAATAATAATTTATAAAACGAAAAAAGTAGTTTTTTATTTTGTGTGTTTGGTATTAAAAATCAATTTCAGTTTAAATAAAATGAAAGATATTAACTAAATTTGTACTAAAAATAAATAAATGCAATTCGATAAAAATAAGATACTCCAACTTTGTAATGAATGGAGTAAAAACACCTTAATGCAAACACTTGATATAGAATATATTGATGCTGGTGAGGATTTTTTAACCGCAAAAATGCCAGTAAATTCTAGAGTGCATCAACCTATGGGATTGCTTCACGGAGGTGCAACAGTTGCCTTGGCGGAAAGCGTGGGTAGTGCAGCATCAATAATGTTTATCAATCCTGAAAAGCAGGAAGTTCGTGGTATTGAAATTTCAGCAAATCATTTACGAAGCAAAAAAGAGGGAATCGTTTATGCTACTGCCAAAATTATTCATCAAGGGCGAAGTATTCATTTATGGGAAATACGAATTGTTGACGAAAATAATCGCTTAATTTCGTTGTGTAAGTTAACCAATATGATTTTACCAAGTAAAGGACGATGAGCGAAATTTTTACAAAAGTGGAAAGCCATTTTGAGCAAAAATTACCTTTTGTAGTTTATTGTAAGCCCAATTCGGATAAAATTATTGCTCTTTTTCAAAAAAATGATACACTTTTTGAGATTGACAATCAAGATAATTGTGGTTACGCTTTTGTTTCTTTCGATAATTTAAAACGGTACATTATTCCTGAAAACCAATCCGATATTTATTTTGAAAACAAAGCTAATCTTGATTTTTATTTATCAAATAATAGTGAAATTGAAATTAATTTAGAATCAAAAATTAATTTTGAAAAATTAGTTGAAAAAGGTGTTGAAGCAATTAAAAACAAGCAATTTGAAAAAGTCGTGCTTTCTCGAAAAATTGAAGTTGAATTGTTAGAATTTAATTTCAATACAATTTTTAATAAATCACTTTCAAATTACCCAAATGCACTTAATTATTGTTTTTATCATCCTAAAATTGGGTTGTGGCTTGGCGCAACACCCGAGCAATTAGTAAAAATTGATAATAATTTATTAAAAACAGTATCGCTTGCAGGAACTCAAATATTTAACAAAAACGAATCCCCAATTTGGCTTCATAAAGAACAAAATGAACAGCAAATAGTTACCGATTTTATCAAAACAACTTTAGAAAAAGTATCTAATAAAATTAACGTTTCTAAACCCTACACTTTTAAAGCAGGAAATTTAGTGCATTTAAAATCGGATATTGAAGCTACGATTATAAATGACAAATCGATAATTGAAATTATAAATTTGCTACACCCAACGCCCGCAGTTTGTGGTTTCCCAAAAATAGCAGCTAGAAAATTTATTTTAGAAATTGAAAACTACAATCGAGAATTTTATTCAGGTTTTACAGGTGAATGGCAAAAGGATTTTTTGAGTTTTAAACCCAATGATTCTGATTTATTTGTAAATTTACGATGTGCCAAAATTGAAAATAAAAAAGCTTTTATTTATGTTGGTTGCGGTGTTACTGATGAAAGTGTTGCTGAAAATGAATTTTTTGAAACTCAAAATAAAATGCAAACAATGTTACGAATTTTAAACTAAAATTTAAAAAATGAAACTAGATATATTAGCCTTTGGTGCTCATCCTGATGACGTAGAATTGGGTTGTGGTGGCACTATTGCCAAAGAAATTTCGTTGGGTAAAAAAGTTGGAATTATTGATTTAACTCGAGGCGAATTGGGTTCAAGAG
>JAYUFJ010000371.1:0-3989 GCA_043738775.1 Flavobacterium sp.
TAAAATATTATAAATTCCGAAACCCGCAACAAGTAATAACACGAATCCAACGGCATAAGAAATAATTGTTCTAACGCTGCTACCAGTTTCGAATTGTGCATTAGCCGTTTGATAATCAATGGTATCAACATCGTATTTTTCGTGAAATTCTTTGGCAACTGCTGGAGCCGATTTCATATCGAACAATTTTATTTGAATATCAGTTATGTAATTTACGGGTTTGTCCAATAGTTTTTGAGCGGTTGCTAGCGAAGTATAACTAAAAGTATTATCTATTTCGGCAATACCAACTTGCGAAATTCCAACAACTTTTAGCATCGAAACATTGCCTCTTGACGAAGTAATATTGATATTATCACCTTTAACAAGCAACATTTTGTTTGATAAACCTTTACCTATAATAATACTGTTACTTTGAGCCAAATCAGATACATTTCCGTCTATAATGTTTTCTGAAATTTTGAATAATTTTTCTTCGTGTTGCACTTCAATTCCATTAATAACTCCAGCAATTTCTATAGTTCCAGAATTAAAAAAAACGGGTGCATTTATTTTGGCAGCGACATCAATAATTCGATTATCGAGTTTTAAATCTTGAATAATTTTTTTACTGTCATAAATCGATTTTCCTCGGTCTTTAGGTTTTATAGAATTGATAAAATTGGTATTTTTTTTGAATTTTTCTGACAACAAAACGGGTTGATTTTGGGACGGCTTTACTTCATTATACAATCTCACGTGTGGCGTTTTGTTTAGCATTAATCCGTCGAGCAAATCGTTTAAACCATTCATAAAACTAACCAAAGCTATAAACATAGCTATACTAAAAGTAACACCAACTGCTGCAACAATTGTCTGTTTTAGTCGAGCTCGTAGCAAATGAATAGCAATATTTAGAATTAGTTTGTAGTTCATTCTTTAAGTTTATAAATCATTTCGTCAGCCTTTAATCCTTCTATAATTTCAATTTTTTGATAATCAGACAAACCTATTTTTACTTTACGTTTTTCTGTTTTGTTAATTTGAATATAATCGCCTTTAAGCAAATAATTTCTCGGAATTGTAATCGCATTTTTTTTGGTTTGAATGACGATATTGGCTTCGGCAGAAAGATTTGGATATAATTTTGGAGGCACTTTCACAAAATGAGCTTCAATTTTGAAAGTTCTCGACATTTGGTTCATTATCGGATAAATTTTATCGATTTTAGCATCAAAAACTTGGTTTTTATAACTGTCTAATGTTACTAAAACCGACTGATTGATTTTTATTCTGGCCATGTCATTTTCATCGACTTCGAGTTCTAAAACAAAAGCATTTTTTTGACCTATAATTGCCAACGGAATTTGTGGCGATATCAGTGTACCTTCTTTAACTAAAACATCAAAAAGTTGCCCAGGAAATGCACTTTTAACTTGATAATCACTTTGTGTTTTTTGACCAATTTGCAATAAAATATTATTTTTGTTTTGATCAAAATTCAATTGCGATTTGAGTTGCGACAATTGCTTTTGTGAAGTTTGCAAATTTAATTGTGATGACTTATAAGCCAAATTAACTTTTTCAAAATCGACTTCCGAAATAATATTATATTGTTTTATTCGGTTGTTTCTATCGTAAAATGATTTATCAACCAGCAATTTATCTCGAGCCAATTGCACTTTGAGTTCCATTTCCGAGATTTTATCTTGAATATAATGGCTGTCATTTTTACTTAATTGATAAGTCAATCTTGCATTTTGGGTATTTAATTCGGCTTTTTCATCTTCTAATTCAAAAAGCAGTTGATTTTTAATAATTGTTTGTCCTGCAACGACATCAATTTTATTCAAAATACCACTTACGATCGAAAAAACGGTGTATTGATTTTCTGATTTAATGATTCCCGATGCGTAAACGTTTTCGGTTACATTGCCAATTGTGGGTTTGGTATGTTCGAATTTGTCTTTGCATGAAATGAAAAAAAAAAGTGATATAAAAATGATTTTTCGCATAAGATTTGTAATTTTTAATTAACAAATCCTTCTTTAAGCATTTGTTTATAAACCACTTTGGCTATTTCATCGGTCATGTTTTTTAAGCCATCAGGATTTGTGGTTTCGGTTAATGCGGTCCAAATAATTTTGTCTTCTTTGATAGAATACACATTGGTTTCGACCGTAAAAGTTTTGGTAGTTGTGTAATATCCTGGCGTAGTGTTGTAATTCCATCGATTGAAATAATATCCACTAAAATCTCTGTAATAATTGGGATAAAAATTGGTTTCAACTGGTGTATAAATTTTTTCTTTATCAACATCTATTAATCTCATGGTCACTGCGCCATCAAAACCATCTTTTTTAATTTTTGAACGAATGGCTTCAACGTTGTCTTTATTGAAATTGGATTTGAAATAATTGTAGGACTGAATGCCTTTTCCTTTTAAATAATCCACCATTTGATCCTCGGCTTTATGTCCAGAAGTTTCACTGTTGAATAATGCCACTACCAATACTTTATTGAGATTGCTAATTGTAATTTCTTTGTTGGGTTCATGCCAACTGCTTACAATATTGGTAGATGAACAGGAAAAAAGCAATATTATTAATAGTAAAAATAACTTTTTCATAATAAATTTTTAATGTTTTTAATTAACAAAGTTTGTTTTTTTATGTAAAAAACGAGTTATAAAATTTTATTATAAAGTTGCAAAATTCCTATATTATTTTAAGAAAAAACAGAATGTACAACCCTAAGTTTTCTATTTAATAAGATCATTTTAAGTTTTATGTTATCAAACAATAAACCTAAAATCAATAAAAATCCTGCAATAATCAAAACATTTAATTCAATTTTCTGATAAAAGTAACCACCAAATATTCCACCCGTAAAAAAGAAACCAATAATAGTAAATCGCAATTTTATTGATGAAAATAATTTGGCTCTTTTTTCGATTTCTTTATAAAAAAATAATTGTGAAATCTCTATTCCCAAATCTGTAAAAAGTCCTGTCAAATGAGTTGTTCTTACAATAGCATTAGAAATTTTAGTTACTAACGAATTTTGTAAACCCATTGCAAATAGCAAACTGCAAGCAAAAACATTGGGAAACATAAAAATTAAATGATGACCAAAAAATGGAACTAAAAACAAAATACTAATTTCTAAAATAACTGGGGAAAAATAAATAGTGTTGGCATTTTTTCTTGAAACAAATTCTACCAAAAAACTAGATACAAACGACCCAAAAAAGAAGAAAAATATATACAAAAAAAATACAAATCCATTCCAAAAATCGAGTTTAAAAACAGCATCAATCATATAGGCAAAATGTCCAGTTACATTGGTTGTTAATCTTTTAACCGATTCGAAACCAGTAATATTTACAATTCCAGCCACAAATGAAAGTAAAGACGCAATTTGTAAATTATGTTCTAAAGTTCTGCTTTTTCCTTGGTGTCTAAACATTTTTTATGACTAAAATTTTGAAAACAAAGATTAAAATTCTTATACATTATTTGATTATACAATTTTATCATAAAGTTATATAATTCCTATCCCTTACTATGAATTTTATAAGAATTAGAATTAGTTACATAACAATTTTTAAAACTAAATAATGAAACTTTGAACTAACAAAAAATACAGAAAACATGAAAAAGAACCTAGTTAAACCTATTAAAAAAGATAGTATGTTGTACCAAAAAACCAATGAAGATTTCAATAATGAAAAACCAAGTCTGTTGGACCCAACTCAAATAAAGGTTCATCCAATCGAGGAAGAAAAGAATATAAAATCTTTAAAAAAATGAACTGGACAATATTAATTATCGTTGTAATATTTGTATTAGGATTGGTTGTTTTTTTAATTATTCGAAACCAAAAGGATGAAAAAGAATTTGAAGAAAAAATGAACAATGATTATCCAAAATCAATCAATCAAAAAGGTGATTTAGATGATGATGGGTTGTAAATGTAAAAACAAAATGAAAAATTTAATAAATAATACA
>JAYUFJ010000372.1:0-3986 GCA_043738775.1 Flavobacterium sp.
TGCAGGAAGAAAAAGTAATTCTCGTTAATCAAAACGATGAGCAAATTGGGTTAATGAACAAAATTGAAGCTCACGAAAAAGCAGTTTTGCATCGAGCATTCTCTGTTTTTGTGCTTAATAGCAAAAATGAATTAATGCTACAACAGCGAGCACATCACAAATACCATTCGCCACTTTTATGGACAAATACCTGTTGCAGTCATCAAAGGGAAGGCGAAAACAATATTCAAGCAGGAACAAGACGATTATATGAAGAAATGGGATTTGTAACCGAAATTAAAGAACTATTCCATTTTATTTATAAAGCACCCTTCGACAATGGATTGACCGAGCATGAGCTTGACCACGTTATGATTGGTTATTATAACGAAGAGCCAAAAATTAATATTGATGAAGTAGAAAGCTACAAGTGGATGACAATAGAAAATGTAAAAACAGATATAAAAATTAATCCAGAAATTTATACCATATGGTTTAAAATAATTTTCGATGAATTTTATCATTTTCTAGAAAGCCATAAACTTTAAAATTACCAATCAAAAAATCGAAATATAAAGACCAAAAATTTGAAATTTAAAATTTAATGAAAGTAACAATATCACGCAAAGCTCATTTTAATGCAGCCCATCGTTTGTATCGAAAAGATTGGACGATGGAACAAAACGATGCCATTTTTGGAAAATGCAACAATCCCAATTTTCACGGACACAATTACGAGTTAATAGTATCTGTAACTGGCAATGTTGATAATGAAACAGGCTACGTGGTGGATGTTAAGATTTTAACAGACATTATCAAAGAAGAGGTAGAAGATCAATTTGATCATAAAAATTTAAATCTAGATGTACCCGAATTTTTCGATTTAAACCCAACGGCCGAGAATATAGTTATAGTAATTTGGAACAAAATTAGAAAAAAAATTGATCCAAAATTCGACTTAGAAGTCGTTTTATATGAAACTCCAAGAAATTTTGTAACTTACAATGGCAACTAAAAACGAATTACAAATAGGCGACACATTGCCAAATTTTACTGCAATTGACAGCAAGGGAAACAACTTTGAAAGTGAAACTTTAATAGGTAAACAACCCGTTGTAATTTATTTTTATCCAAAAGACGACACACCAGGTTGCACAGCTCAAGCCTGCAGCTTTCGAGATCAATATGAAGATTTTAAAAATTTGGGCGCCGAAGTTATCGGAATTAGTAGCGATACAATCGAATCACATCAAAAATTTGCAAAACGATACAAATTACCTTTTATTCTGCTTTCAGATTTTGATAAAAAACTTCGCAAACTATTTGGAGTTCCAAGTGATTTATTTGGACTTTTACCCGGTCGAGTAACCTATGTAATAGATAAAAATGGAATTGTTCAACTCGTTTTTAATTCAATGTCAAGCAAAATTCACATTACCAAAGCGTTAGCCATTTTAAAAAAGCAATAATTTTTTTAGAAGCAGCACATTAGGTTTTTTTTACCAATATAGTTCCCGCTTTTCTTGCTCTCGTTCAAAAAAAACGAGATACATACAATCGGGGCTAGAATAAATAGTTACGTATTTATTTATTAACTTTGTAAAACATAAATCACAAATCAATTCACAACTACGAATCTAAATTCCAAAAATAAAAATGCAATTTTATCCATTACAATTTAAAACCATTATAAAAGACCGAATTTGGGGTGGAACAAAACTAAAAACCTTTTTAAATAAAACTATTAACAGCGAAACATCTGGAGAAAGTTGGGAGATTTCAACAGTTCAAAATGATGTTAGCATAGTTAAAAATGGTTTATTTGAAGGGAAATCATTAAATGAATTAATTGATTTATATCCAAACGAAATATTAGGAAAGCAAGTACATCAACGATTTGAGAAACAATTTCCATTACTTTTTAAATTCATTGATGCCAAAGATGATTTGTCCATTCAAGTGCATCCAAATGATGAGTTAGCTAAAAAACGACACAACACATTTGGTAAAACCGAAATGTGGTACGTTATGCAAGCCGATACAGATGCTCGCTTAATTGTAGGATTTAAACAAAAATCATCATCACATGAATATCTAGAAAACTTAAAAAACAAAACATTAGAAACAATTCTAGATT
Source organism: Flavobacterium sp. (assembly GCA_043738775.1). GTDB lineage: Bacteria > Bacteroidota > Bacteroidia > Flavobacteriales > Flavobacteriaceae > Flavobacterium. The sequence goes on from JAYUFJ010000372.1 coordinate 2,117, forward strand.
CAAAAAAAGTTAAACAAGGCAATGTTTTTTTTCTAGAAGCCGGTACAGTTCACGCTATTGGAGCAGGTATAGTAATAGCCGAAATTCAACAAACATCCGACATTACTTATAGAATTTACGATTTTGAAAGAGTTGATATAAACGGAAATCAACGTGAGTTGCAAATTGAAAATGCTATGGAAGCCATAAATTTTGAAGTTGTAAATACACAAATTGAATATTCTAAAAATCAAAATACAACAAACAAAGTTGTACATTGTAAATACTTTAATACTAATTTTATTCCTTTAAACGGTAACCTTGAAATTCAAAATAATAAAGATTCTTTTTTAGTGTATATGTGTGTTGAAGGAAATTTCAAACTAAATTTTGGCAATAATATTACTTCATATAATAAAGGAGACACCGTTTTAGTTCCAGCCCAATTAAAAAACTTTATACTTACTGGAAATGCTTCGCTATTAGAAATTTACATTTAATAGCTAGTTTTTAAAAGATAATGCTTACTTTTGCACCCAATTTAATAAATAAAAATAAAAATAATGGCTAACATTAAAAATTTAAAGAAAGATATCAATTTTGTATTAGGCGATATTATTGAAGCAGTTTACCTATACGAAATGTCAACAACAGGGAAACCAACAGCCGAAACTAATGCAGTAATTGATGAAGCTATTGGAACTTTTGATAAATTAATCGTTAAAGTAAATGCTAAAAAAGTAGAAAATAAAAAAGCCCATTTCAAGCAAATTAATGTTGAACTAGAAACAGCTGCCAATCAATTGGTTGAAAAAATCAACGCACTTTAATTAATTATAATTAAAAAAAAGTGTTGTTTTATTTTGAAGATTTAAAATCAACTATTATATTTGCAACCATAATACGTCGCCAGCGTAGCTCAGTTGGCTAGAGCAGCTGATTTGTAATCAGCAGGTCGTGGGTTCGAGTCCCTCCGCCGGCTCAAAAAAGTCCTGATAAATCAGGACTTTTTTTATGAATTAAAATTACAGAAATAATTATTCCAAAACGAAACTTACACTTACATTGGCGGTAATTTCAATTTCGCCAATGGCTAAAGTTTCTCTTTGCGGTGCCGCACTATCTGCCATTTGCATTGAAGTAGCCTTAAACATTGGTTGCGGATAATAAGATTGAGTAGTATCAGTAACAGAAATAGCTTTACCCATTTTTTGCCCCAATGCTACAACATAATCATCAGCTTTATGTTTTGCATCTTTAATAGCTAGTTTTCGGGCTTCGGTTTTATAATCTTCAATTTTTGATGATTCGAAAGTTACGTTAGTAATATTGTTAATTCCGTTATCAACCAATCCCATCATTAAATTATCGTATTTTAATAAGTCTTTTAAAGTAATAGTTATAGTTTGCGATGCACGAAAATTATATTTCTTTTTTTCATAATCGTAATCTCTATTTAAGCTCACGTTGGTAGTTTGATAATCGGAAGTTGGAATTCCAAATTTTTTAATAAATTTCAACACTTTATCAACAGTTTCATCATTTGTTTTTTTTACTTCCGTCGCTTCTTTTCCAATGTTTTCAATGCCAAAAGTTATATTACTTCGATCTGGAGTAACTTTTATTTTACCTTCACCATTAACAGAAACTTGTGGAGTTGGTTGTTGATTTTGTGCTTCCATAAAAAAAGAAAATAACATTATTAAAACTAAAATTGATTTTTTCATAATTAAAATATTTAAATATTATTATTAGTATTTCAAAAGGTATGCCAATTAAAGTTTTCCTTGCTGAGTCATTACAAATAAAACTACTATAGGAATAGCTAACAAGACAACCATAAAAGTATTATTAGTAAACATTTCAGGATTTTTAGCAATCGTAAAAACAT
>JAYUFJ010000373.1:0-3977 GCA_043738775.1 Flavobacterium sp.
ATATGACCCAAAACTGAAACCCTTACATCGTATTCTGGCAAGTTTTCTTCAATATAATCTTTAAGCTCAAATACATTTTTACCTATTTTATCGCCTTCGGCAATTACTACAATACTTGATGATTTACCGGATGCTTTACTTTTTTTAAGCGATTCCAAAAGACGCTCCAATCCTAAATCTTGTTCGGGAATTAAAATTTCTTCTGCACCTGCTCCTATACCAGCGTTTAATGCAATATGCCCTGCATCACGACCCATTACTTCTACTAAAAAAAGTCGGTTGTGTGAACTTGCAGTATCTCTAATTTTATCAATACATTCAACTACAGTGTTTAAGGCGGTATCATACCCTAGTGTATGACTTGTTCCAAAAATATCGTTATCAATTGTTCCTGGAATTCCCATAACTGGAAAACCGTACTCTTCGTTAAAAATTTCTGCTCCTGTAAAACTTCCATCTCCGCCTATAATAACTAATGCATCAACATTTGATTTTTTAAGATTTTCAAAGGCTTTTTTTCGCCCTTCGAAAGTCATAAAATCTTTTGAACGAGCCGATTTTAAAATAGTTCCTCCTTTGTTAACGATATTGTTTACTGAACGGGCATTCATTTCTTTAAAATCTCCCTCAATCATTCCTTGGTAACCTCTATAAATTCCGAGACATTCGATATTATGAAAAGCACAAGTACGAACAACAGATCGAATTGCAGCATTCATTCCTGGTGAATCTCCGCCTGAGGTAAGTACTCCAATTTTTTTTATTGATTTTGTAGAATCTGACATTTTTTATTGTTAAAAGTGTAAATTTAGTAAAGATGCTACATAGAATTACTATGGTTTTTATCAAATTGATAAAAATTACTTATTTATAACGTTTTCGTTGATAAGTTTGTAGGTTTTAAAGATAAAATCACATTATTCAACTTTTCGATGTCGTATTAAAATTCGAATTTGTTTTAAAAATTACTTAATTTTCATCTTTTTTTGGAGCTGCTTCAGAATTAGGTTTCGGATTTTCGTTTGGTTTTTGCTTTTCGTTATTTTGATTTTTATCCTTTACAACATTTATATATTCTGGAAATAAATCGGAATCTTGGTGATCTAAAACAACTTTTGGTTTTTCTTCGATTATTTTTTTCTTCAAAATTTTGGATATCAATTCATTAAAAGTGTCAAAATCAACCTCGTAAGAAATTCCAATTCCTTGGGTGTAACCAATTCCTTGACCAATATAATTAATATCGTTTTCTCGATTAAATAGCCTCAAATTTAAAGTTCCATCGTCGTTAACTCTATATTGAGCTTCAAAATTACCTATAATTGCTGTTTCTGTTGCGCCACCAGTTGGTACACCAATTTTACCATTAATAGTAATTCTATCACTTATTTGAGAAGTTATATTAACATTAAATCGACTTACCAAATTTGGATTTAAAGCATTTTTTTCAGCTTGGACATAATCGAAATTTAATGAAGTTTTACCACCTTTATCATTAAGAATATCTCCAAACAAAGCACTTGCTTTTTCATACAAACTATTAGTTACTTGGGCTTGGTTTAAGCCTTCGGGGCTCAAGAAACTTCCTGTTGATAATAAATATAAGGCTTGAGTTTGACGAATGTCTTTATCGTTTAATTTAGTTTCTATTTCGGATTTTAAAACCGAACTTACACTTGGAAAATTAATATTAAAATCGGGTTCGGGGTTGCTTAAATTACCTCGAACTCCAATTACAACTTCAACAGGAACTTTTTTGTTAACCGATGGATTGTCAATTAAAACTGCTGGGTTCGCATTGGTTTGATACACAGCTTCTAAATTTAAAGTTGCTTTTAATGGATCACCATCCCAACTTATAAAGCCATATTTTTTTACTTTTAATTTTTTATCAATTAAACCACCATATTTAAAGTTGTATTCGCCTTCATAAATTTGATAATCACCATACATTTCAAACTTTCCTAGGGTATTTATGTTTAAAGCTAAATTCCCAACTCCTTTTCCTTTCATACCGTGACCTGAATCACGATTTAAAATCACTTCAATTGTTGCATCTTGAGTAATGTCTAAATCAAAATTAAGTTGTAAACCCTTATATGTTGTAGTTTCATCGGTTTTTACAAGTCCTTTTCCATACTTTTCTTTAACGGTTAAAAAATGAATGTATTTATTATCACTAACCGATTCTCCTTGATTTATTGGGATTTTAACATAAGTACCTTTTCCAGATTTAGCATTTACATCAATAACCAAAGCATTCGTTGGTCCATTTATTGATGCTTTTCCGTCAATAAATGCTTTTCCAAAATACGCTGCATCTTCTTGGTCTTTAGTATCTAATGCTAAAAAACGGTTGGAAGAAATTGCTAGATTTAATTCCCAATTTGAAAATTGTTTGTGTTTAATAAAGCCATCTAAACTAGCTTCGGTTTTATATTTTGAATCAATTAATTTGGTTTCTTGAAAAATAAATTTAGTTTTGGTTACATCAATTATAGAGTTTTGTTTTATCAAATAATCAACATTTAGGTATGGAATTTTTAAACCTACATCATCAAGAAACAAACGCCCATTGTAATCTATATCATTTAAATTTCCATCAAGTCGAACATTACCTGATGCAAAACCGCGAATATTTGAAATAACTTCGCCTCCCAAACTACTCAAGATTCCTAAATTAAATTTTTGTAAGTTTAAATTTAAATTTACAAAAGTTTCTTCATTAACTATATTTAAGTCGCCAGTAGCTGTAAACGATTTTAAATTTTCGTTTTCTATTTCTGAATTTATTTTAAAATTTTTAAAGCTTTCATCGCCTTCAACATTCAAAATCAAATTACCCAATTTGTTGTCGTTAATTTGTAAATCTTTAATGTCTAATGCGGCTGTTGGTTGATAAACATTGTTAAGCTGTTTTAAAAAAACATCACCATTTACTCTTCCGTCAAACTTAAATTTGTTGATTGATGGGGTAATTTTACTCAAATCGACATCATTAAATGTAAGCTGCAAATTTTTATTTTTTAATCCGTTAACATTACCTTTCAACAAAACGGACTGATTTTCGTGAGAAATTAAAACATCATCAAAATTAAAATTTGTGAATTTTTTATCAAAAATTATTTTATTTTTATCGTTACTATTTGCGTTTATATTCCAAACAAAGTCTTTAAAAGTAAACTCCGATTTGTTAAAACCAACTATGTTTTGATTATTTTTATCAATAGTATGGTATAAATTTAAATTATAAATATCTTGACCTGCATCACCACCTTTAAATTCGGTTCTAAAAGATAATGTATCCTTGTGGGTTATATTTATTAATGAAAAATCTCTGATTTTATACGTTTTATTTTTAATGCTATCAATTTGAATATAAGCATTATACAATGGGTTTTTATTGTCTATTTGAAATCTTAAATTATCAAAATGGTTATTAAATGCATCGACTGTTTGTGATGTAAAATTGAACTTAAAATCATTGGAATCGCCATTGATGCTTCCGTTTAAAATGGCATTTTTTGACAATTTTATCTTTGGATTTAAAATTTCAATAACCTTATTAAAATCTGAAAAATTAAATTTTAAAAATTGACCTTTTTTAAGTTTATCCATTTTAAAATTAGTATATAAACTTCCCAATGAATTTTGAACCATTTTTTGAATTTGATTAAATTCAAATTTTCCTTGAATTTCTCCTTTTATATTATTTGGAGAATCAAAAGAAATTATTCGCTCTTTATTGCCATTAAAATTGGATTTAATTTTCAAAATGTCAAAATCGTAAATATCCTTAGGATTTTGGTACGATGCATTGGTAAAAATAATTTCACCTATGGCATTACTTAACGAATTTCCGGAGCCTTTAATATCAACATCGCCTTTAAAAATTGAAGTCACATCAGAATTTAAATGTAAATTTTTTAGGTTAGCGTATTCAATTTTTGAATTAAAATTGTAACTGCTATTTTGTT
>JAYUFJ010000374.1:0-3964 GCA_043738775.1 Flavobacterium sp.
GCAATATTTTCGCCTTGAGTATTTTCGCCGTTTACATTTTTATCACCAACTTTAAATTTATTAAATTGTGAAACAATTAATCCCGTTTTTTCTTTGAATTTTTTTAAATCTTCGGGAGTCCACCAATTTTTTAAATTACCCTTATCGTCATATTGACTACCTTGATCGTCAAAACCGTGGGTGATTTCGTGACCAAAAGTCGAGCCACCAATTATACCGTAAAGTATTGCATCATCAGGCATTCGTCCTTCGAATCCTGGAACAATTATATTACAAGCTGGTACCACAATTTCATTGTTGCTTGGGTTGTAATAGGCATTGTAAGTTTGTGGTTGCATACTCCATTCATTTCTATCTACAGGTTTTCCAAATTTGTTTATCATATAGTTGTAATAAAATTTGTTAACTTCTATAACATTTTTACAATACGATGATTTATCAATTGCAACCGAACTTAAATCTTTCCATTTGTCAGGATAACCTACTTTCATTACAATCTTATTCAGTTTTTGTAATGCTTTAACTTTAGTTGGTTCACTCATCCAATTCAATTTTTTAATATGTTCGGCATATACATCGCGAATATTATTTCCAATTTCAAGTAATTTTTCTTTGGACCCTTTTGGCAAATATTCATCAACATATACTTGACCAATTAATTCTCCTAGTGAACCATCTGTTTGTTGTACCACCCGTTTCCATCGGGGTTTTTGTTTTTTAATACCGCTTAAAACTGTTCCAAAAAATTTAAAATTTTGATTTTCAAAATCGCTGCTTAAATACGATGCATAGGTATTAATTAAATTCCATTTTAAATAAGTTTTCCAATCGGCAATAGAATATGATTTTAACATATTGTTGAGTCCTTTATAAAATTCGGGTTGCCCAACTATAATAGAATCGGCTTTTGAAATTTTAAAGTCGGGTAAAACTTTATTCCAATCAATATTTGAAGTAATCTTATTTAAATCATTAATAGTCAATTTATTATAATTTTTTACTGGATCACGCAATGCTTCTTTTTTACGAGAAATTTTTGCCAGCTCTGTTTCCAATTTCATAATTGAATTTGCATTTTGTAAAGCAATCTCTGGTTTTTCTCCAGCCAATTGCATCAATGCTTGAATGTGTTTTAAATATTCTGCACGAATATTTGTAGTCTCAATATCGGTGTTAAAATAATAATCACGTTCGCCTAAGCCTAATCCGCCTTGACGTAAAAATAAAGCGTTTTTTGAACTTATTTTATCATCTTGTGATACATAAAAACTAAATGCTGGGCTTGCTCCAATAGTTTGCAAATGGGCTATATTTTTTAATAAACTTGAAACATCTGCAACTGCATCAATCATTGCAAATTCTGATTTTAAAGGTGAGTATCCGTTTTTATTGATGGCAACCGAATCCATTCCAGATGCATAAAAATCCCCAATTTTTTGTTTGTTACTTCCTTTTTCTGCATTGGCCTTTGCCGATGATTCGCAAATAGATTTTACTTGACTGTTAATAGTGTCTTGAATAGTTCTAAAAATTCCGTTACTTTTTTCGGTCGATTTTATAGGATTATTTTTAAACCATCCTCCATTGGCATAATAAAAAAAATCGTTTGACGGGCTTACTGTCGTATCTCTGTTAGTCAATAAAGGATCCGAAAATTGCATTTCTTTTTTATTGTTGCAACTTGTTATCAATAAAGTAGTTGATGTAACTAAAATTAATTTTTGAGTAAATTTCATTTGTTTGTTTAGTTTTTATTAGTCATTAATTGTTTTATATATTTTACGGGTGCGCTACCGAAACTTAAAAATTTTTCGTGAAATTGTTTTAAGTTAAATTTATCTCCTTGTTCTTTTTTTAATTGTTCTCTAAAATCATAAATTTCAGTATATCCAGTAAAGTAGGAACATAATTGTACTTGAGATAAAGTGACCCTTTTCCATTTTCCTTCGGCTTCTGCTTGCTGTTGAAAGGCTTCGTTTACAAGTAAATTCATTGCATCTTGTTCGCTCATATTTTTGGTATGAACACAATAATCTAGAATAGTGTTGCAAGTAGAACGTAAATTCCATTTATAATACATTAACCACATTTCATCGGAGTTTTTATAGCCACTTTCTAGCATCATTCGTTCGCCATAAACTGCCCAACCTTCAATAGTTGCACCGTTTCCAAGTATTGATTTTATTAAACTTGGTGATTGATTACTGTAAACTAATTGTGTGTAATGTCCCGGAATTGCTTCGTGAATGTTCAAAATTTGCAAAATATAATCGTTATATTCCCGCAAATAACTTTCGGCTTTTTCTTTGTCCCAACCCGATAAGCTTCCTACATTATAATAGGTATTTCCATTTTTATCATAGGGTCCAGGAGAAGAAATTGAAGCTCCGGCTACACCTGCCATATAATCGGGCTCTTTTCGAACAACAAGTGGTTTTGAAGGGTCAATGTAAAGCAAATTTTTAGCTTTTACATAATTTGTAAGTTCGGGAATTTGTTTTTCAATTTCGAATTGAAATTTTTCGGGAGTTGTGTGTTGAATTGATATTTGATCAATAACATGTTTTATTAATACTAGCTTATTGGTAGGTTTTATTTCGTTTTTGCAATATTTGTTCCACAATTTGTTCGCCAATTCAAACATTTTCAGTTTTAATTCCTCTTTATGTTCTATTGCTTTTTGATAAATTTCATCGGCATTATAACCTGACTGTAAATCAAAATTAAATTTTTTAAAGTACAACTTTTTTCCTAATCGGAACGAACGTGGCGTTTTGTTTTGAATTTTCAATAAATAATCGGCATACGAATCTATAACCAAACAAGTGTTTTTGGCTTTATCAAGAATTTGCTTTTTTTCAGTTTCGGAGAGTTTACTATTAGAAACCGCATTGAATAAATCGCTTTTAAAAACGGATAAACCACCTCGGTTTTGACTAACCGCTAAATCAAGATGTTCTAAAGTTGGATTTTTTATATTTTCTTTAGCTGCAACATAATATTTTGAAACGGCATTCATTTTTAAATTAAATGCTCGTAGTCGATTTTCTAATGTATCATAGTTTCCGTTTAAAATTTCTGCAAAACTACTAGAAACATTATATATAGAAGGATTCCATTCGTATGATTTCATTTCATTAACATCAAAAGCAATACTTTCCAATTGATTTTTAATCATTTGAAAATCCGTTTTATTGTTGTTCGAGAGACTTTCTAAATCATAATTTTTAAGTGAATCTAAATTGGAATTAGAAAACTGTAATTGTTCTTTTCTATAAGATGCGTTTGGAATTTTTAATTCACTATCGTATTTATGAAATCCTTGGCTTGAAGCCCATTCTGGATATGTTTTCCATAAATTTTCTACAAATGTTTTTTTGTAGATTTCAAATTTTTTATTGGATTCAATAGCACTTTTTTTGTAACAACTTAAAATTAGTATTGCAAAAAATAATAGTAAAAATTTACTTGTTTTAAATTTCATTCTTTTGGTTTAACGAATAGAAAACAAATATAAAGATTTTAATTTAAATTATTATTTTCTTTAACTTTTATAATAAATTTAGCATAAACCTAGTTCAATGATTGTAAATTGCACAATAAATTTAATTTTAAAATGATTGATACAATAAAAATTCTTTGGGTTGATGATGAAATTGACCTTTTAAAACCACATATTTTATTTTTAGAGAAAAAAAACTACAATGTTACTACTTGTAATAATGGTCGTGATGCGATAGATATTTTTGCTGAAAATAATTTTGATATTGTTTTTTTGGATGAAAATATGCCCGGAATGAGTGGATTGGAAACGCTTCACGAAATTAAAGAAAAAAAATCGTCAACGCCAATAATTATGATTACCAAGAGCGAAGAAGAATATATAATGGAAGAAGCAATTGGTTCAAAAATTGCCGATTATTTGATAAAACCGGTCAATCCTAACCAAATTTTATTGAGTTTA
>JAYUFJ010000375.1:0-3914 GCA_043738775.1 Flavobacterium sp.
TGATGTTAAAATCTCCAGAAGTTGGGTTTGGATAAACGGCTATGTTTTTATCTAACTCGAATTGCGAGGTTGCAAGTGCGGGTTGGGTGTAACTTGCCATAAATGTACCAGCAGCAGTAGATGCAGCAGACTTATTGAAACCACCACCCGATTCGCCAAGAATAGTAATTTTACCCAATGGACTAATTGCAAATGATCTTGCATACTCATATCCCGAACCACCAATTTGATTTGCCCATAAAAAATTACCGTTATTGTCTAATTTTGTCAAGAAAATATCGCTAACGCCGTTAGAGGTCATATTAAAAACTGCAGCACTCGGGTCAAAATCTACTGTGCCATAGGTATTTGTCGATGAGTTGTACCCGCATGAAAAACTACCAATTAAATATATATTGCCAAATGCATCTCCACTTATTTGATTGCAGTTACTTCCAGTATAAAAATTTTGAGTAGTTGCTATAATTTTCACCCAAATAAAATTAGCATTTGTATCCATTTTTAACAAAACAGAGCAATAATTTGCAGTGTAATTGCTATAAGATAAATATTGAGTTCCTGAACCAAAATCATAATCTGTAAGTGTGCTTACATTAGTTTGTGAGTTTGTTTGTAAAAATAAATTTCCAGAATTATCTAGTTTTAAAGTTGGTACATCGATTAATGCTTGTTGGTGATTTCCTGCTAATGTATTTGCCCAAACGTAGTTTCCGTTACTATCTAATTTAGAAATAAAAAGTGTGTTTTCATCGGATATTAAATTAGAATTAAATTTCTCCAACAAATGGGTTCCAACACCTGGATCAGCATCAATACCTCCACTAAAATATCCAGTTGTGTAAACATTACCAGCATTATCAACATCAATACTTGTTCCTTGATCTGGATAGTAGGTGTCAATAAGCGGTTTTTGATTTAAAAATGCTTTTGCCCAAACCAAATTCCCCGTTGAATTTAATTTTAAAACAAAAATATTTTGTTTAGGATTTGAGTTTACTAATCCAGCTGAGGTTAAATTATAAACCCCTGCATCTGGGTCAAAATCGACAGTTCCTCCAAATCCACCGGTAGCATATACATTTCCAGACGCATCCACTTTCATACTCACAACATCATCGTTATTCTGGTAAATTGTCACCGAATTTTTAAATTGTTTTGCCCAAATTAAATTACCATCGTTAGTTAATTTTGAAATAAATGTAATTTTTGTAGAACCAGGAATAGGAATAGCAACAGAGGCAGTACCAGGATCAAAATCTACATCGATGCTTGATCCAAGACCATTGGTTACATTTCCTGAAATATATACATTATCCGATACATCAATTGCAATCGTATATGTTTCAGATGTAATATAAAACGATAAAAAACCTATGCCTGCCATTTGCTTATTCCAAAGTAATAATCCAGCAGCATTGCGTTTTGATATATACATACTCGAAGCCGAATTTGCAGTCTTCCCAGTTTGATACACATTTCCTTGAGAATCTGTGGCAATACTGTGGCACAATAATCCATTGCTGTTGAATGCAGTTGTTGCAAGCGACCAATCTTGCACCGCTTGTGCATTGGCAAAAAAACCCGCCAATAAAAATGCTGTTAATAGTACTAATTTTTTCATCTTGTAATAATTTAAAAGTTATAGTACAAAGATGTGGTATTTGTAAAAGTCAAACAATACGACGAAATACGTATTTTTTAAAATAAAAAAATGAGCCAGTGACTACTAAACACTGACTCATTTCAAAAAAAAACTACTACTTAATTATTGACTTTGATTTTTTCGACTTTTTTGCCTTTAAATGCAAATATGTATTCTCCGTCTTTAGTAATGTCTATTCCGTTGCCATATTCTGGGCTACCGCCTTCACCTTTTGATGTTACCGATCCTTTGGTTTCGCCGTTTTCCATATTAATACCATAATAAATATTTTTACTGTTATGTTGGTCTCTCAAAAAATAATTATCGCCAATTTTATACCAATTATCAATTCCTCTAATTTTTTCGGTAGCATAAGCGCGTGAACCATCTTTTTTGTTATAAGCCGCTAAACCTTTTTCAGAAACTACAACTACTTTGTCATTAAAGTCAATAACATCAAATGCACGACCAACATGAGCATCATTGTGTTTTACATCAAAAAGTTGATTACCAGACGCAATGTCATAACCATAAAACTCATCACCATCGCCCACAAAAACAGTTTTGTCTTGGTCGATTATTAAATCGGTGATGCGTTTGTCAAATTTTTCTGATCTCCAAGCCGTTGTTCCATTCGAATCATCGAGAGCCAAGACGCCATTTTTTTGATTTTTATAATCCCAAAAAACGGAATAACTTGTGCCATTTGAGTTTACAATAATTTGCTGAAACTGTACTTTTCCGCCAATTTGAACCATTACTTTATTACCCGTTTTGTAAATATGCGGCATGCAAAATGCTCCTGTTATTTTTTCCGACGACCATAGTAATTTTCCAGTATTCAAATCGTGTTTTTCGACAAATTTAGTTTTGTTTCTCGTTCCAAGAATTACAATATAAACAGCATTATCGGTAAAAAGCGGGTCGGCTAAAGCATGGTAAACAGACGATTGTTTGCCACCACCAAAAAGTCCGCCACCGGTACTCATATCGTTTTCATAAACCGATTCCCAAAGTTTTTGACCATTGTTATAATCAAATGCAATTAATCCGTTGAGGTAAACATAAACTTGGTTGTTTTTGACCCATAATTCAATTACTGCTTTGCGTGTAACTAATTCTTTTTCAACAATTCCAGTAAAAGTTGCATCCCAAAGTATTTCGCCATTGGCGGCATTTAACCTTACTAATTGGTTTTTGAAACCAGCAAATAATCCTCCTAAAGCCGTTGGTTTGAAATTGACCATTACTATTTCGTTTTTCTCGGCATTGTAAACATATTTTCCTACACCACCCTTGAAACGGTTGGTTTCCCATACTTTTTCGCCAGTTTTAGCTTTTACCAAAATCACCGAATTGCGTTGCGATATTAAGAAAGCGTCCAATTCAAAAATATATTTTACAGTTTCGAGGTCGCCATTGTTAGAATTGGCTTTTTTCTGAATTAAATCTTGGTAATCTTCGGAGTTCCACAGTTCTTTTCCTGTTGCCATATCTAAACAAGCTACACGGTCTTTGCCAAAACTGCGAGAATCGAATAAAAACAAATAGCCACCTGCACCACTTTCTTTAAAAATCCCATATTGAAATTCAGAATTATTAGTTTTGTTGGTTGTTAATTTTTTATAATCGCCATTCCAAACTGCTTTTCCGTTAGCGTCTAATACCGATGCCGAGTTGTCATCTGTGCCAAGAATTATGCTTCCGTCAGCACTAGCAAGTGCCAATCGAGAGGCTTTATTTTCGAATTCGGATTCCCAAACGGTAGCAAAACTGCCCGATTTTTTTTGACCTCCGCTTGATTTTTTAGGTGCTTCGGTTTTTGTTGAGGCAACTTCGGTATTTTTAGACTCCTCTTTTTTTGGCTCATCAGTTTTAGGTTCAGATTTGGTTGCGTTTTTAATTTTATCTTTCATTTTACTAAAAAAGCCACCCAAACCGCTAGATTTTTTTTCTTCGACTTTTGGAGTTTCAACGACCACTTTTGGTTCTTCTACTTTTGCAGGTTCAGATTTGGTTTCTACAACTACTGGAGTTGTTACTACCGCTGTTTTGACAACTGTTACTGGTGTTTTTGCAGGTTTTTTTGTCTGCGAATTCATTTGCATCGTACCCATTATACAAACGGATAGGATTAATAGTGTTGATTTTTTACTCATGATTTTTATTTTTTTTAGTTTAAAAAATTAGCAATGTATTGAATCTTGTAATGTTGCTTTTTAGGAAGTTTGAAATAAAACTTGTGGTTTAGAATGTAATCCGAAACAAAATT
>JAYUFJ010000376.1:0-3883 GCA_043738775.1 Flavobacterium sp.
TTGAATTCGGAAATATTAAAAACACTTTTTCGAGTCCCATTTTTTAAGGTTACTACAAAATCTTTGGTGAGCATTTCATCACTCGGAAATCCATTTTCATCAACTTTATAAAAATGAATTTTGATTGTAGCTAATTCTATTCGATTGTCGGCAATTATTGAAACTAATTTTAAATTTTTTGTTTTTTTATATTCTGATTTAAACGGGAAAAATTTAACGTCAATTCGTGGTCCGTTATCAAAAGCCTGTGAAACTAAATTATCGGTTCGCCCAATTACAATTTCTTTGGTTTCGTATTTTTTTGAAACTATTACTTCTTCTAACAAATAATTGGTCGCTTTTAAAATTACAATTTCTGCTTCTGATGCCAAAATTATTCTTTTTTCAAAACCTAATGCCGAGAAAATTAGTTTTTTGGTTTTGTCTTTTAAATTTAATGAAAACTCTCCGTTTTCCTCTGAAGTCGCACCGACATTTTCGTTTTCAACCCATATATTTACATAAGGAATTGGGTTATTTTTTTCATCAACTATTTTGCCTTTTAATTGTGAAAATAAACTAAATGAAGTAAAAAAAAATAGTAATAATAATAATAAATTTTTCATTTAATTTCCAATAAATCAACAATTTTTCGATCATTACTCAACCTAGCTACTTTGTTTTGTCCGCCTAATTTTCCTATTGATTTCATGTAATTTTGGAATCCATTTTTTTCTACATTCTTTATTTTTAATGATTGCAAGACGTTTCCTGAAACCAAATCGTAATAATACGAATTTTGTTTCTGCATTGCTTTGTCAATTTTTAAAGCAAAGTTTTCGAAATTATCGGGTTCGTTTTCAAATTCAATAAACCATTCGTGAAACGGCAATCCTTTATTCGGGTTTATTTGTGGTGCAACTGTAAACTCGTTTATTCTAACAGTTGTATTTTCCATTGCTTGCTGTAAAGCGCATTCTACTTCTTTACCAATTACGTGTTCGCCAAAAGCTGAAATATAATGTTTTATTCGACCAGAAACTATAATTTTATATGGTTTTAAACAAGTAAACTGAACTGTATCTCCAATATTGTATGCCCAAAGTCCTGCATTTGTTGATATTATCAAAACATAATTTACATTTAATTCTACTTCACCAATAGTATATCTTCGAGGATTTTCAGTAAAAAATTCATCTGATTTTATAAATTCATAAAAAATTCCGGCATTTAAAAGCAACAACATTCCTTTGTCGGATTGTGAGTTTTGATAAGCAAAAAAACCTTCCGATGCCGGAAAAAGTTCAATAGAATCTACTTTTCTTCCAATTAAGTTTTCAAATTTTGCTCGGTAAGGCTCGTAATTTACGCCTCCATAAATAAATAAATTAAAATTTTTAAACAACTCACCTATTTTTTTATTAGATTTAATTTGTAGTTTTTCAAAATACATTTGCACCCAACTCGGAATTCCCGAAATTACTGCCATATCTTCTAAAAAAGTTTCTTCAACAACTGCCTCGACCTTGGTTTCCCAATCGTCAATGCAATTGGTTTCCCAACTTGGCATTCTATTTTTTTGAAGATAATTTGGCACAAAATGAGCAACAATTCCAGACAATCGACCTAGTTGAATTCCGTTTTTAATTTCCAAAACGGGACTTCCTTGCAAAAAGATCATTTTTTTTGATACAAAATCGGCTTTTCCAGTTTCGTGAATATAATTTAAAATAGCATTACGTGCGGCTTTTATATGAAAGGGCATTGATTCTTTGGTTAATGGAATGTATTTTGAACCCGATGTAGTGCCTGATGTTTTAGCAAAATAAAGTGGTTTTCCTTTCCATAAAATATTTTCTTCGCCTTTAACTACTTTATCGATGTAAGTTTTTAAACCTTCATAATCACGAACTGGAACATTTTTTGCAAAGTCAGAAAACGATTTTATATCGCAAAAGTGATGGTTTTTACCAAAAAGAGTGTTTTTTGATTGAAAAAGTAATAATTCAAATACTTTTTGTTGGGTTTCAACTGGATTATTTGCCCACTTTTGAGTTTGCTTATTATTGTATGATGCAAATAGTTTTGCTGCGAATTGTTTTAACAACATTACTTTGGTTTAGAGTTAAGAATTTTTTTCTTGGAATTTTTCTCTTCTTTATCAACTTGTTTTCTTAATTCAATTTCAGTTTTTGAAGGCGACAAGTCTTTTTCGGAAACACCAATTGGTTGTGCCAAAATAGAATCTTTATTAATTTTTGCATATTCCACTTTTCCGTTTAAAACGTTTTTAATTGATTCTAAATATTTTTCATTTATTTTAATTACCGACTCTAAACTATCTGATTTTAATGCCAATTCGGTTGCGTCTTTTTTAAGTTTTGAAGAGGTGTAACCAGGAATAAATTCGCGTAAAGGTGTAAAAGCAATAATAAAAGTGGTTATTGTAATAATTATAATCGCTCCTAAGCTAGCTACTACAAACACATTCATTAAAGTAAGTTTTAGCGAAAAAATCTCTTCAAACGAGTCCTCATTTAAAATTACCAAACGGTTTTTGGCATGAAGATTTTCTTTTGTAAAGTATTTTTTAATTAATTTAAACATTGTAAATTTATTTAAAACAAATATAGTAAATTTTGAATGTTTACAGGTTTTACTTTGAGATTACAAATGTTTTTTTAATTTATTTAACGTTCTTTAACTTAAAAAATAAAGGTTGTATGTTATTTTTTTTTACTTTTGTTATGTACTTAAATATGAAAATTATGAAATCTTTATTTATACCGTTGGAATTGTTGAGTGGCGGACATATAATTTTAATTATAGCTGTTGTATTATTACTTTTTGGAGGTAAAAAAATTCCGGAATTAATGAAAGGTCTTGGGAGTGGCATCAAAGAATTTAAAAATGCTTCAAAAGATGAAGCTACAGCACCAAAAAAAGAAGAAGAAACTAAAGAGTAATTTTTTTAGTTTCAAAATTGAAATTCCAAAACCCAATTTACTGGTTTTTGGAATTTTTTGTTTTTCAAACTCGATGAACATTTTTACTGCAAACATAATATGCATTTAAAAATCAAATCTGTATAAATTCACTTCCAAAAAAAAGATATATATAGTCATTTACTGATAAAAAAACCAAACAAGAGTTTTTTAAAATCTCTAAATGATCATCGTTAATTGAATTCGTTTTCTATTTTCATCAACCTCAACAACCTTAACCTGAACTTGTTGGTGCATTTTAACAACTTCGTTTACATCACTTACAAAACCTGCTTTAAGCTGTGAAATATGAACCAAACCACTTTCTTTAATTCCAATATCAACAAAACAACCAAAAGCGGTAATATTATTGACAATTCCTGGTAAAATCATTCCTATTTTTACGTTTTTTATTGTCGTTACAGTTGGGTCAAATTCAAAAATTTTAGCAGTTTTTCGTGGGTCAAGTCCCGGTTTTTCAAGTTCTTTTATAATGTCTTTTAATCCAAGAATCCCAATATCCGAAGTAATATAATTTTCTAATTTAACTTGAACTGTTTTTTCTTTATTTGCAATTAATTCATTTACTGATAATTTCAAATCTTTTGCCATTTTCTCAACAATTTCGTAGGCTTCCGGATGCACTGCAGAATTATCTAGCGGATTTTTTCCGTTCAATATTCTAATAAAAGCAACGCATTGCTGATAGGCTTTTTCGCCCAAGCGAGGTACTTTTTTAAGTTGTTTCCTATCATCAAAAGCGCCGTTTTGGGTTCGATAGTGCACAATGTTTTCTGCCAACTTCTCTCCTATTCCACTTACATAACTTAGTAAATGCTTGCTTGCTGTGTTAATGTTTATTCCAACCGAATTCACGCAACGAATTACAGTTAAATCCAATTCATCCTTCAACTTATTTT
>JAYUFJ010000377.1:0-3872 GCA_043738775.1 Flavobacterium sp.
ACTTAAGCTATTTTCAATATCCGAAAAATCAATTATTCTTCGGGTTGACGGCCCAGCTTTAATTGTATTTATTTGATTGTCTGAAAAAGTAAACATTAAATTATTAATCACTTCACTTGAACCCGAAATTGAACCTAAATTTACATTAAAAAAAGGTTTTAAAAGTTTCACTTTCCCTAACGGATGCTCAATTTCTAGTTTGTGAACTCGATTCCAAGTCCAAGAATTAATCTTGTTTCCTAATTGGTTTTGTAACGATGAAATAGCTTGATGGAATGAATTGTTTAAAATTTCTGCTCGTGTTTCTTTACATTTTTTTGTTGAAACATCATCCCACCAAGGGGAATTTTCATTGTTTATTTGATTTTCAATGGTTTGTTTTATAATGTGAGTTATTAAAAGTGCCTTAAAATTATCATCGTCTAATTCATCTTTAAATGTGTTTTTTAAATAAAAATAAAGCAACTTGTTATAAATTGTAGGAGCAATTTCATTTAAATTATTACTTCCTTTCCATTTTTTTATGATTTCAAAAGCCGTTTTTTCGTTTTCCGAAAATGATTTTGGGTCGAGTAATGAAACAATTTTTTTAGACACTTTTTCTTGTATTGGTGATGTGTTGTCTAATGTCATTTTACAAACATCTTCTCTTGTCCAATCGGTTTTTGTGGCTAATAAACCATCGATTCTAGTGGCTCGATCTTTTGGTAAATAATAACCTGGGTATAAGTAATTGTTTACGGCTTGCGTTTGATTATTTGACGAATAGACATAATTACAAGTTGGATTTATTGCCATTGGATGATTTTCGAAATCAATAAATTCTTTTTTATCATCAATTTCGTTGGCTCCGTTTAAAATGAAATTTGTGTTTACCGACTTATCAACTTGATACAATTTACCCGAAGTTATCCAAGCAATATTGTTTTTAGCATCACCATACATAAAATTCAATCCTGGTGCGTGAATTAATGACACAGCGTTTTTAAATGCCTCTAAATTTCGAGAATGATTAATTTTATAAACAGCATCGACAATATGATTTTTCTGTTGGGTATAAATCCACGAAAGTGAAATTGGTTCTTTATTTGATAATCCATCTATTAAACCTGACATAATTGGTCCATGAATGCTTGATTTTACTTTAATAACAACATCCAAACTGTCTTTAACTTTTATAATTTTTGAGATATTCTTATAATTTTTAAAACCATTTGGTGTTTTATATTGCTTGTTGTTTTTAGGATTTTCTTCTTCTTGAAAAAAGTCTAAGTCGTCGTTTTCAAACATCGTTAGTCCATAAGCATAGTTTCTATTATGTCCCAAAAGCGGAAATGGTGTTCCTGCCAAATGATAACCATACATTTCGTAATTTGGAGTTACAATATGAGCTTCATACCAAGTTCCAGGTTGCGAAAACCCAATGTGAGGATCGTTTTCAAAAATAACTTTACCATTTTTAGTTTTGTTTGCACCCAAAACCCAACTGTTACTTCCAATAAAAGGAGCTTCGGGTGAATTATCTAGTAAACTAGCAATCGATTTTGAAATTTTGGCATATTCGTGTGACTTTCCTTTAAAATTTTGCAATTGTTTTGTTCCTAGTGAACCATCAATTCCGAAATCTTTCAAATATTCCATTCCATATTTGTCTCGGATATCAGTTAATAAAGGATCGGTTTTTTGTGCCATAGCAAAACTAAACGACATAAATCCGAAAACATTATAAACATCTTTAATTGTCATTTTTTGTTTTTTTATACCCAACAATGTAAATTCTATTGGTGTTTTTCCATTTTCGATGTATTGATTTATGCCGTCTAAATAGGCTAAAGTTAGTTTGTAAACTTGTGAAGTTTTATCCATTTCAGCAATCGCTTTTTCAGAGGCTTCATCGATACCTAAACCCGAGAAAAAAGTATCATTTTTTAGCATTACCGAGCCAAAAATTTCCGATAATCGACCTGGTGCAATTCGTTTAAGTAGTTCCATTTGCCACAATCTATCTTGTGCATGCACAAAGCCTAATGCAACCATAGCATCTTTTTCAGAATCGGCGTAAATGTGAGGCACACCAAAATCATCAAAATAAGTTGTAACTTTTTTATCAATATTTTTTAATTTTAATTCGCCCTCGTAAATTGGCTTTGTTGAAAATAAATAGATGTAGATTGATAATGCTATAATTACAATTATTGAAAGTACAATTAAAAGAAGTTTTTTAAGCTTTTTCATATTTTAAAAAAATTTCAAATAAATGTACAAAAAAAGCAGCTTTAATTAAAACTGCTCATCATTTTTTTGTCAAATTTATAATTAATTCAAATCAATAGACGTTTTCGAAATTAAATCACCTCGAAAAAAAACGTTTACGAAATAAGTTCCAGAGTTAAGTTTGTCAACTGGAACATCTAAAAAGGTTGCAACAGTTTCGTTTTTATAATTTATAATTTTTGAAGCGGTATAGGTTAAATTTGAATTTTTATAATTGATTATTTTTTTATCACCCAAAACATCGCTTTTTGAATCCATTATTTGAATAAAAAATACTTTATCACCACTTTTAACAACGCTGTTTTCGGTTATCGAAAAATTAATTTTAATAATATTTGCTTTTTTTGCTCTATCTGTTTCAGTCTGTTTTCCTTGACTTGAAACTTTAAACGCCATCGCTTTTAAATTCGTTAATACTAATTTTGATGCTTTTACAACCGTTTTATTTAGTTCGTCATTTTTAATTGATAATTCATCATTTGCGTTTACAGCAATTTCTAGTTTTTTTTGAACATCATCGCGTTCCACTGTAAGCGAAGTGTTTTGATTTTTTAACTCAGCAACTTCTTTAAGCAAAACTTTCATTTTTTCACTTAATTGTAAGTATAATTTTTTATATTCAAGTAGTTGCAATTTATCATCATTTGCAAGCTTTAACTTATTAATCAATTCGTCGGCCTTATTTTTTTCAACTATAAGTTGGTTTGAAATAGAAGTTTTTTCTTCAATAGCATTTGTATAACTAACTTTTAAACTCTCAAGTTGATTAATAATTATAAGTTTTTCTTTTGGAGAAACTTCAACAATCTTTAAAATTTCGTTTGAACTTTTAAATTGTTTAAAATTATATACAACGCTGCCTATAAGTAATAAAGATATTGAGAGAAGTGTAATTTTTTGTAAAGAGTGAGTATTTTTTTCAATCATTAAATAGCGAGTTTTTTTACAAATATATTTATATTTAAAAAACAAGCAAGTAATTTGTCATTTAAAATTTCAAAATAATAATAAACACTTTATTAGTTTAGGCATAACCCTTATTTACAATCTATTTTTTATTTTTTATTTTGAGAATTCTCTAAAAAAAAACTTCAATTTTGACAATCTTTTATTTATTTTACAAAAAAAAATGAATTTAAAATGTTATTTAACAATTTGGTAAAATATTTCAATGTTTGATAAAATAAATTGCAAACTATTACGTTATTGTTAAATAACAAATTAAAAAAGAGTTAGAATGATTTTTTTTATAAAATAATTACTAAAACACTACAAAATTGCGATTAATCAAATATTTTCGTTAAAAAACGAATAAAGTAGTATTATTATTAAAAAAAGTTTTTTTATTTCAACTAAAAATATAAATTTGTCGCTATGAATTTATTTACATCAAAAACTATTAAAAATTATTTAAATTAAAAAAAATGGCAAACGCAAAAAAATCAAATGAGTCTAATGCAGGCGGAATGATGTCTGGTATTATTATTGTAGCTTGTATTATCGTAGGAACACTTGTATGGAAATTTCTAATGGGTGCTCCTTCAAATTTTGAAAATAACAATACAGAAACCGGTCACCCATTAAACACTTTGGGTCAA
>JAYUFJ010000378.1:0-3867 GCA_043738775.1 Flavobacterium sp.
TTAATGTATTGAAATGATTGATTTTAGTTTCAAAACCTCTTTTGGTTTTTTTAATTTTGAAAGGGCAAATACTAAAAATACTGTCTTGAGAAACAGAGGTGTAGATTCCTTTAATTTTATCAATTTTTCCTAATGCCAAATGAGGCAATAATAAACTTCCGGTGGAACAACCTACAAACATTTCATAATTGGAGCAGCAATCATTTATGAGGTATTCTGCAATACCACCAGCAAATGCCCCTTTACTTCCACCTCCTGATATTACTAATGTTTTCATAGTTACTATTTTTTGAGATTAAAATTATTAGACAAGCGCTTTTACTTTCTCAAATAAAAGCACTTTCTAATAACCAACTAAAAACAATTAAACCAAATTTATTAACCAAATTATTGTTTTCTAAAACAGTTTTTTTATAACTATTCTTAAGATGTGAAATAATGTCCAATGCAACCTCTTTTTTGCTTTTTAAAGGAAAAGCAAATAGCGATAAATCTTTATCTACAATCGCAATTTTATTAGTATTATAACCAAAACCTTCATTAACATTGGGCGAATTTATTACTACTAAATCAAAATTTTTCTTTTTGAGCTTTCCAATTGCATTTTCGTGTATATTATTGGTTTCAAGCGCAAAGCCAATTGATTTTTGATTATGTCTTTTCACTTTTCCAAATTCAAGTGCAATGTCAACATTTTTTTGAAGTTTTAACGAGGTCTCGTTTTCAATTTTTTTGATTTTAATATCCGAAGTAATTTTTGGGGTATAATCGGCAACAGCTGCACAAAAAATAGCGACATCTGAAGTTTCAAAATATTCTTGACACGCTTCATACATTTGATTGCCACTCATAACCGAAATTACTTTGTGTTTAGGTAATGAACTTGTTAAACAAACTGGACCACTCACCAAGGTAACATCTGCACCCATTTGGTGTAAAGCTTCGGCTATTGCATATCCCATTTTGCCGCTACTTTCATTTGATATAAATCGAACAGGATCTATATACTCTCTAGTTGGACCAGCTGTTATTAATACTTTTTTGTTTTTTAATGGGTTTTCCATTGGTTTAGTTTTTGATTTAACACTAATAAAAGGATATAGATTTATGAAGCATTTTGTCAGTTATCTATGAAATTTGGTTAAATTCATTTAATTTCTGATTTTGTTGCGCCAATAATGGCTCCTGTATTTGAATTTTGAAGATAAGCTACCACTAGATAATTGGAAGGTATTTTATCTGAATTGAATTGAAAACTACTTTTATTATTCGTTTTTGTGTATTTATTAATAGTTTTAAAGTCGAAAACAATATTGTAACTCGTTTGTTTTAAACCACTATTTTCGCCTCGTTTGATACTTGTGAATTCTTTTTTCTTTACCAATGCTATATTAATAATTGTATTTGCAGCTGAAGCATCAGTTTCATACTCTATAACCAACGCGTTTTCATAGATAGATGTTTTTTTGATGTTAATATGAAACTGATTTTTTACGGCTAATTC
The DNA here is from genome assembly GCA_043738775.1 of Flavobacterium sp. Classification (GTDB taxonomy): domain Bacteria; phylum Bacteroidota; class Bacteroidia; order Flavobacteriales; family Flavobacteriaceae; genus Flavobacterium. The sequence continues at coordinate 1,505 of JAYUFJ010000378.1, forward strand.
TTTATTCACTAAACTTTCAATAGCAGTTTCTTTACTTCCTACTAATTCATATTTGCCGTTTATAACAATTTGTGGTGTATAATTTCCTTGTGTGTTTAATTGACTTGCATAGTTGCTTTGTCTTTGTGTGAATTCTGATTTACTAAATGGGTCATTCCACCCAAGTCGGTTCCAGTAATCAACATGAAACGCCAATGGAATGATGTTTGGATTGTTTTGACTAGCATATTTTGCTAAAACTTCATCGGCTGGCGGACAGCTACTGCAACCTTGAGAGGTAAAAAGTTCGAGTACTGCAAAACCTTCTGTTACGGGTTTGATTTCTTTATTTTCTATTACTTTTTTTAAAGTAAAACTTGATACACCTAATGTTAAAATTATTAATCCTGTGTAGAGGACTATTTTTAAAAATGAGTTTTCCATAGTATTTATTTTTTGTTATCAGGAATATAAACTAACGCTATTGAGTTCATGCAATATCTTTTACCCGTTGGCTCTGGATCATCTTCAAAAAGATGTCCTAAATTTCCATCGCATCTTTCGCAAAGTGCTTCAATACGTTTAATACCTAGTGAATTGTCTTTTTTGTAAATTACACTTTTGGAATTGGCTTGTTCAAAGAAACTTGGCCAGCCACATTGACTAGAGAATTTTGCTCCAGAACGAAATAATTTGAACCAGCAAGCTGCGCAGTAATAAGTTCCTTTTTGATCAGTATCCCAATATTTCTCAGTAAAAGGTCGTTCAGTATCTGCAAGTCTTGAAACGGCATAGACATTATCGTTTAACACTTTTTTCCATTCAACATCTGAAAGTTTTAGCTTTTTATTGCTAGTGCTCGAATAATAAGGATTGTTGGGTTTTGTTATAGTATCTTTTAAACCATAAACTTCAAATGCTTTTACTTCTCTTTTCTTTAATTGTGTAAAAGCAGTTAAAAATATTACTGCGAATAAAAGCAGTGGGTAAAATTGTAAATTAATTTTTTTCATCTTTTAAATTTTATAGTACAAATTTATTGAGATTGGAAAAATGAGATTGTCGTCTAATTTACAATTATTAGTATTTGAGAATTTATTAACATATCTAGTTAAGTTTTGATATGTCATTAATAATTAATTCTTTACGATGATAATGAATTAAACTTTCATATTCAAGGTCATTTGATAATTGTGTAGTCGTTTATCTTGATGTACAAATGATTTGTAAATATCAGTTTGGTTCAGATAATTTTCATTGTATAATGATTGTCTTTTTTAAATCCTTTTTTTCTGCCCAATCTTTAAGAAAACCAATTAGTCTAGTACAGCATCTTTATCAATTAAATTAGAATAGCCGTTTTTTATACCTTTCATTTTTAATCCTACAAACTTGGTATAGGAAATTTGGATTGACTTGTGATTTTTCTTTTGGATCTTTATTATCCATAATCAATAATTTATCTTCGAGATAAACTTGGATTAAATCGTGCGCCAAAATCTTTGCTACTTTAAAATGCTGCTTCCAGTTCTGTAATATCCAAACCAACTTTCGCTTTTCTGCTATCTACTCTTTTGTTAGAGATTTTTATCTATCATTTGGTATAAGTGTTTTGAATATTCGTCTTATTTTCCAAGAATTCTATTAGTTCCTTTTTTTTATTTCGTCTCGACGCATAACTCAACATTTTCGAGAAATCTAGAATGTATTTATCATTTGCTTTATCAAAAATATGTACTAATTCAGATCCTTGATAGGTACTAAACAAATTTTTACTGGAATATAAATCAACCAGAAGTTTTTCTAAAGTGTTCGTTGTGGTTTTAGAAAGAATTTGTGTAGGTGATTTGGTAATAAGTGATTGTACGATTATTGCATTTTCTAATGGTGCGATGTAATATTGTATTTCTTTTTCATTTGGTTGAAAGAAAAGGTTTTTGTTGCCCTCATCTTTTAGAAAATTAAAAACTATTGCTATTTCATCGTTTTCAACTTCAATAATTGTTAATGCTTTACTTGGAATATGAAGCATTAGTTCATTTACCATATTTGTATTCCAAATGCAGGTTTTTAAACTTGGAAATTGTTTAGAAATAGCAGTAAATAATTTCTCTTCTTTTGCAGAAATAATAGGATAAAATTCAGATTTATTAGAAAGTGTGTAAATGCTTTTAGCAACTGTATTTATTACTTTTTTTTGTTTTAAATTGTATATTCTCCAGCGAAAAGTAGTTTCTTTTAATTCGTTATCAAATTGCATATAAAAGTCATAAAATTCTGTCCTAGAAAAGTGCTCGCTCCATTTGCTGAAACATAAATTCCTCCATCACTACCGCAATATAATTTTGTTCCAAAAAATCTTAAAATATGAATATCAGCATGCG
>JAYUFJ010000379.1:0-3865 GCA_043738775.1 Flavobacterium sp.
TCAGATACTGTAATGATTGATAAATTATACGAGGCTAGTAATGCAGGAGTTAAAATTCAACTTCAAGTTCGAGGAATATGCTCTTTAATTCCGGGTGAAAAAGGAATGTCTGAAAATATTGAAGCCATAAGCATAGTCGATAATTACCTCGAACATTCTCGAATTTTTATATTCGGAAATGATAATAATCCCGAAGTTTTTATTTCTTCTGCCGATTTTTTATCCCGAAATCTTGATGGAAGAGTTGAAGTAACGTGTCCTATTTTCGATTCAGAAATAAAGCAACAATTAATTGATAATTTTGAAGTAGGTTGGAAAGGAAATGTAAAAGCCCGTATTCATTCTGAAAAACTCGATAATAAATACCGAGTTCGAAAACCCAATGAACCCATTTTTAGGGCTCAACACGAAACCTATAATTATTATAAAAATCAATTAAACGATTAAAAATATAATGTGCCTTAACCAACAATCCGTTACAAGTCCTAGTTAAAAGTTGCGTTTTTTTGTAAAAAAATGTGCTTCTAAAGTCGCAATTTTTGTACCTAAAAAACGTCAACTTTCTGCCTACGAGCTTTCCGCTCCTGTTTGGGGCGGTTTACTAACTTTGCATTGACCAATTATGATAAATATAAAAAAATACGCAGCCATCGACATTGGATCCAACGCAATGCGATTACTCATTACAAACATTGTGGAGCAAGAAGGCAAAGAAACCCAATTCAATAAAAATGCACTCATTCGAGTACCTATTCGATTAGGTCAAGATGCATTTACAGTAGGTGAAATTTCCGACGAAAACATTGACCGTATGACCGATGCAATGACCGCTTTCAAGTTATTAATGAAAGTATATCAAATAGAAAAATATAAAGCCTGCGCTACATCGGCAATGCGAGAAGCCTATAACGGTAAAGAAGTCGTTGAAATAATTAAACAAAAATCGGAAATTGATATTGATATTATTGACGGTAAGCTAGAAGCAGCGATTATAGCATCATCCGATTTACACGGCTTTTTAAAAACTGATCAAACCTACTTGTACGTTGATGTTGGCGGAGGAAGTACAGAGTTTTCATTATTTAATAACGGAAAAATGGTAACCTCAAAATCGTTTAAAAATGGTACAGTGCGATTATTAAATAATATGGTAAATGAAATTGTTTGGCAAGAAATTGAAAAATGGATAAAAAATTCTTGCGCCGATTATGAAAATATTACTTTAATAGGTTCAGGAGGAAACATTAATAAAATATTTAAATTATCAGGCAAAGCACAAGATAAGCCGTTATCTTTTATGTATTTAAATTCTCAATATCAATACCTAAATACATTAACTTACGAGCAACGCATTGCCGAGTTGGGTTTAAATACCGACCGAGCCGATGTAATTATACACGCTACAAAAATTTATTTAAATGCCATGAAATGGAGTGGAGCACGAAATATTTATGTACCAAAAATAGGGCTTTCAGATGGAATTGTTAAAGCAATGTATTATGGAAAAATATGATATTTGGAAGAAAAAATATATAAACAAAAACTTAAACAATATTTAATCTAGTAGAGATTTAATATTTGTTGCAAAAAAAATCTACAAACAAATAAAATTCGAAAGCATAAAAAATAGTAAGTATGAAAACATTAAAAATATTGATTTTAATAATCTTAACTTCATTAACATCGTGTAAAAAGGAGAATGAAAAAAATAATTACTTAACCAATTCGTATTACAGCGATACTATAAAAGGAATCAAAAACGGAGGTGTTCAAATGGTTGAAATTAAAACCAACAATAAAAAATTTAAAGTTTGGACAAAACGAATTGGTAATAACCCAAAAGTTAAACTTTTATTGCTCAACGGTGGACCTGGAATGTCTCACGAGTATTTTGAATGTATGGAAAGTTTTCTACCAAAGGAAGGTATTGAATTTATCTATCTGGACCAACTTGGAACTGGATTCTCTGACAATCCCAATGATGTTACTTATTGGGATTTAAACCGATACGTTGAAGAAATTGAGCAAGTTAGAGTAGCTTTAAGTTTAGATAATTCAAATTTTTATTTATTAGGTCATTCTTGGGGCGGAATACTAGCAATGCAATATGCTTTAAAATATCAAAAAAATATGAAAGGATTGATTGTTTCTAACATGATGGCGAGTTGCCCAAAATATGGCGAATATTCAAAAGTATTAGAAAAACAAATGCCTCGAGATGTATTAAATCAAATAAAAAAAATTGAGTCTAATAAAGATTTTAAGAACCCAAAATATATGGAGCTTTTAATGTCGAATTTTTACAATAAACATATTTTGCGATTGCCGTTAAATCAATGGCCAGAACCAGTAAATAGAGCCTTTAGCCGATTAAATCAATCTCTTTATGTTACAATGCAAGGACCAAGCGAGTTAGGAATTTCAGGAAAATTAACTAATTGGGATATCTCAGCAGAGTTGAAAAATATTACAATTCCAACTTTAACTATTGGTGGAAAATATGATACTATGGATCCTAATTATATGAAATGGATGGCAACACAATTTCCGAAAGGAGAAAGTTTAATTTGCCAAAACGGCTCACACATGAGTTTGTACGACGATCAAGAAAATTATTTTAAAGGTTTAATTGCCTTTTTGAAAAAAGGATTAAATAATTAAAAAAATTATAAAAATGTCAAGTTTATCAAAAGAAGAACTATCAAAAATATATGGAAAAGTAAAATTTGTAAATTTTTCACCAGATTATAAAGTACAAATTGACAATTTTTTTCCTGATTTAAAGGTTAAAATTGTAGATTTTTTTCCAAATTCGGAGGGTAAATGGCAAATAGTTGAACATTTTCCAGATTTTAAAATTCAAATTGTAAATGATTTTAGTGATTTTAAAATTAAGTATGTTGATGCTTTTCCTGGAATTTAACTCAAATACCGTTCTTCAATAATGTTGAAATGGTGTTTTTGATGTCCAATGATTATTAAAGCAATTGCTCGAACTGAAATTTGATTGTTTGATGCAGTACCAATTTGAAGTAATTGTTGCTCATTTAAACTTTCAAAAAAGCTAATTGTAGCATTTCTTACAGCTATAAATTCTGAAATTATACTATCAAATGTTCTTTCATTAGCAAAAGCATTTTTCACATACTCGTTCTCATCAAAACCAGGAAATGAAGTAGTATCATTTCTTGATATACAAAGAGCTCTATAACAAAAAATACGTTCGGTATCGATTAAATGCAAAATAAGATCTTGAATGGACCATTTCTCTGGCAGGTAAGAAAATTTTTCTTTTTTAAATTTTGAAATTTTTTCTGCGATTGATAAAATATCAATTATTCCAGATTCCAAAGATTCTAAAATTGGAATGTTTCCAGCTAAATTAATATAATTAAGATAATACGGTGCGTATTCGTTCGATTTGATATCTGAAACTATCATATTTTCAGTTTTATTTATAAAATAAAAACTACTTAATATTTTGTATTTATTAAGTAGAACTTGTCAAAAATATTGAATTAAATTTCTTTAAAAATAGTATGCATCAATCTTTTCTTGTCATTTATGCTCTCTTCTAGTGAAATCATTGTTTCGGTTCTATAAACACCATCAATATCATCAATCATAAAAATAACGTCTTTAGCATGTTTAGTGTCTTTGGCTCGAATTTTACAAAAAATGTTAAATTTTCCAGTAGTAACATGGGCAACAGTTACAAATGGTATTTCATTTATACGTTCTAAAACAAATTTAGTTTGTGAAGTATTATTTAAAAACACTCCTACATATGCAATAAATGAATACCCTAATTTCTCATAATCTAAAGTAAGTGAAGAACCTTTGATAATTCCCGCATCTTCAAGTT
>JAYUFJ010000380.1:0-3854 GCA_043738775.1 Flavobacterium sp.
AAAGGAAAACCTTATCAATCGGAATGGGTTTTTAGTGTTTACAATTTATACAATCGTAAAAATGCAGCATCAATTAACTTTCAACAAAACGACAAAACATTACAAAACGAAGCCGTAAAAACATCCATCTTTGGAATCGTTCCATCGGTAACCTATAATTTTAAATTTTAATTGATATGACAACTATAAAATCAAAATTTTTAATACTATTTTCTTTAATAATCTTAACTCTTTGTTTCTCAAACTGTCAAGAAGTAGTTCAAGTTGACCTTGAAACAGGCAAACCAAAACTAGTAATTGAAGCATCAATAAATTGGCAAAAAGGTACATCTGGAACATTACAAAAAATTATATTAACAACAACTTCGAGTTATTATTCAAATACAACTCCAGTGGCTAGCGGAGCTACAGTGATAGTTACAAGTGGTCCAAATACCTTTGTTTTTGTTGAAAATGCTGCTACCGGAATATATGTATGCAACAACTTTGCACCCGTTTTAAACCAATCATATACTCTCACAGTTAATTATGGAGGAGCAAATTATACAGCTACTGAAACCTTAAAACCAGTTGCACCAATTATAGCAGTACTCCAAGAAAATAATGGCGGTTTAAGTGGTAATGATATCCGTTTGCGAACCACTTTTTTAGATCCAGCTAATGAAGAAAATTATTATTTAGTGTATTACAAATATTCAAATCGTCCAAAGCCAGACTATTATGTGATTGATGATTTATTTTTTAACGGAAATCCTTATTTCAGTATAACTCTTGGAGGTAGAGATAATGAAAAACTCAAAACTGGAGATGTAGTAAACGTAACCCATTACGGAATTTCGAAACAATATAACAACTTTATGGATATTTTGTTGGCAAATTCTGGAAACGGTGGCGGAGCAGGACCTTTCTCAACGCCGCCCGCAACGATTCGTGGCAACATAAAAAACAATACTAACGAAGCTGATTTTCCGTTTGGATATTTCAGTTTATCTGAAGCTGACAGTCGTAATTATACTGTTCAATAGTTTTTTTGAAAATCAAATTCAAATTTAAATTAAAATCTATAATTTGGGATTTTTGGCTAACTTTGAAAAATATCAAATTCGGAAATCTCAAATCGCATTTAAGAAATGTCATCCCATCATATAGTCCGCGACGATCAAGAACCTGCATTAATAATTGCCAACGGATCCTCGTGCAGTTTTGAACTTTTAGGGCAACTTTTAGATTGGTCTCCAATTGTAGTGGTATTGGATAAAGCAATAGAACGAGTAATACAACTTGATATAAAAGTAGATGTATTGCTTGGTGATTTTGATAATAATTTCGATGCCGAGAGTTACCGTAATAAGCAATATCCGATAGATATAGTTCATTCTCCCAACCAAAATAAAACTGATTTAGAAAAAGCATTCGATTATTTAATCGAAAAAAAACACAAAGCCGTTAACGTAGTTTGGGCAACCGGAAAAAGAGCCGATCATACTATTTCAAACATTACAAACATAGTTAAATATCGAAATCAACTCAAAATTGTTATTTTTGACGATCATTCGAAAATTCATCTTTTACCTCAAAAATTTGAAAAATGGTACATTAAAGCCACCCCAATTTCGTTAATTCCAGTTGGAGAAGTTTTAGGCATAACAACTAAAAATTTAAAATATCCACTGCAAAATGAGTCTTTAAATTTAGGATATCGTTCAGGAAACAGTAATGAAGTACTTGAAGATGGAATTGTAATTATTGAACATAATAGTGGTGATTTAATTTTAATGGAGTGTTTTGATTAAATCAATATTCCCATTGGCGAAGTTTGTTTAATTTTTCTTGTTCTTCCAGTTCTTCGGCAGGTATAACTTTTAAAAACGAAGGATGTTGTTCAATTGCATATTCAACTTTTTCAACAATTTGTTCAATTGTATCGTTATCATAATCAATTTTCAAGGGTTCTTTTATAGTAAATGTTTGTAAAATCCCTTTCTTTTTTAATCGCAATCCTTTTTTATCGAACGACCGTCGAAAACCGTCAATTACAATTGGAACAACAATTGGTCGGTGTTGTTTTATAATATGAGCTGTACCTTTACGAACAGGTTTAAACGATTTAGTAGTTCCTTGCGGAAACGTAATTACCCAACCGTCATTTAATGCAATTTTTATGTTTTCGGTATCATTAGGGTTAACATCACGTTTTACGTCTTTACCTTTTGCACGCCAAGTTCGCTCTACTGTAATTGCACCTCCGTAGGCAAAAATTTTTGGAAGCCAGCCCTCTCGCATTGTTTCTGCGGCAGCAACATAATATATATTTAACTTAGGGTTTCGTAAATAACCAATATTTTTTATTGAATCTACACGACCATTTAAACTGGCATTAAAAACGTGAAACATTGCAACAACATCGGCAAAATAGGTTTGATGATTTGAAATAAATAAAACATTAGTGTTTGGCAAGGTTTTAATAATTTCAGAACCATCAATTTCAAGTTCGTTAAAACCTCTATAACGTCGATGACTTAAAATACCGATAATCCAAATTAACCAGCGTTTTAAAAAAAGTATATGACCAAAAGGATTTCGTTTTAATAATCCCATAATGTTATGTAATTGTAAAAAGCAAACATACAAAATATCTAATGATTATAAAACCAATTTCAAAGCATCTTTTAATTCACTCAACATCATTGCAGTTGCACCCCAAACTAAATGCTCGTTGACTTGAAATGCAGGTACATCAATAAATTTTGCATACGAAGTATCAATTTTTTTAGTAACTAAATTGGAATCGTCCAATAATATTGATAATGGCATTTCGACAATACCGGCAACTTCTTCTTCTTGCAATTCAAAGATTAATTCGGTTTTTGAAATGCCTAAAAACGGATGCACTTCAAAATTACTTGGTGGTATATATACCTTGGTAAATGCCTGAATTACGTTTATTTTTTCAGGATGAATTCCTATTTCCTCGTAGGTTTCTCTCAATGCAGTTGCCTCAAAATCAATATCTTCTGTTTCGTATTTTCCGCCAGGAAAAGCAATTTGAGATGAATGAACTCCAAACGAATTTCGAACAATTAATACTAAATGTGTAAGTTTGTTTTTTGGATAAAACAGCATCATTACAGCTGCTATTTTTGGTTGAATAGAATTAAAATCAATGTTTTTTAACATTAAGTCACGTTCCAATGGTGCCATTTTTAAATGCGAAATTGAGCCATTCAAATAGTGATTGGAAATGGAATTTACTTTCGATAAAAACAAATCAAAATTCATTGAGAATGGTTTTAATTGCAGTTAATTATATAAATTTACAGAAAAAATTGTAATTTACAACAAAAAATGTACAGTAAAGAAGAAGCACAGAAAATGAAAAGGGAATTTTGGGTTGCCTTTGCTAAAGAATATCCAAGAAAATGGATACTTTACGAAACAAAAATTAAAGACTTTACATTTAAATTTTTTGTTGATAATAAAAAGGCTCAAGTTCAACTAGATATTGAACCAAATAACGAAGAAAAGCGAAAAATATATTTTGAAAAAATAGAATCTCTAAAAACTATTTTACAAAATGATTATATACCAGATGCTATTTTTGAGCGAAATTATTATTTAGATACTGGAAAAGTGATAAGCCGCATTTGGGTCGAAAAATTGAATGTTAGTTGCAGCAATCGTTTAACCTGGCAGGATATTTTTGATTTTTTTAATGAGAACATGTCACAGTTTGAGGCTTTTTTTACTGAATACCAAGATTATATTTCTGATTTGGAGTTGAATACTTAAAATTTTAGATTTTATAGCGAAGTTTTTTAAAGTTAGAATAATACGAATAAAAACTTATTTGCAAA
>JAYUFJ010000381.1:0-10632 GCA_043738775.1 Flavobacterium sp.
GCGCATTTACTTTTTGATGAATTTTAAGGTTCGAAAAACGATTTAATGTTTCTCCATCAATTTCAATTGTTGTTTTGGTACTTATTGCCATAAAGTTATGATATTTTTGTAAATTTAAATTATTTTGTTTTACTAATTTTGCTTTTATAACTATTTTTAAAGTAAACTAATCTGTTATAAACTATAAATTAGCTTTATAAAAACCTTTGTAAAAAATTAAAACTAGTACAAAGGTTTAGTTTTTTGTTTATTTTAAAACTTCAACCCATTGGCCTTTAGTTCGAGCCAAAAACTCATTATCATACATTGCCTCGCATTGTAAACCTGGCAAATAATACTTGCCCAAATAACTGGCATTCAGCAAAATTTTAAATTTCCGAGTTTCGTTAGGTTTCATAGCAAAATAATAATTGGTTCTGTCATCGCGAATATCAATGTAATCGGCAACATTATCGGTGGCATCACCAAAATCTGTGAAACGAGTGTTTACAATTTCAAAACCTGATGGTAAAATTTGCGTCAAAGCTACATTTTGAACATATTCATTTTTACGATTTGTTAATGTTACTTCAGCATAAAACTCGGTGCCTTGAGCAATTTTTGTTACCGAAACTTTTGCTCCTTTTCGGTCTTTAAAAATTACATTTGCTGCTAAATTGCTTTGTTGAACTTGTTCTTGGCCAACAGGTAAAATACCAGAATTTAAAATTCGAACATAAATAGTATTGTTTTTATTGTTTTTAATTGTCATTGAATTGCTTCCCGATTTAACAACTAAATTTCGTTGAATCGTAGTTTTTGCTGTACTCACTATTTCCGATTTTCCGCCATTGGCAAACTGAATCGAAACACCTTTGCTACCATTACTTTGTGCAAATTTTGCCATAGCGTATAAACTATAAGCCGTAGTTTGTGTGCTCATATATTCACTGCTCGACAAGTTTTTCGCCAATTTTGTTGCCATTATAAAAGCTCTTGGTTTTTGACCCAATAAAATCAATGTTTCTAAAGCCATAGCTCGGTTTCTGTCGCTCGAACCATAATAATAGTAATCGTAATTATTGTTTTCATCATCAATTACCGATTTGCTTAACAGCGATAATCCGGCTTGGTTTTGTTTCAATAACGCATACGCTGCAGCTAATCGTAATTTACATTCATTAGAAATGTCTTTGGTTTCGCGCAAGCGGTTCATTGATGCCAAATCGCCAGCACCAGCTAATGCTAAAGTGTATAAGCGATACGCTTGAGCCAAATCGTTACCATATTGCTTTTGCAAACGCCAGTTTTTGGCTTCTTTTTGTTGGAATGCAATCCATTTTGTTTTAAAATTTATAGGTAAAACATAGCCTTTTTTCTCGGCTTCAATTAAAAAATGTCCTGCATATGACGTTCCCCAATCGTCAGTATAATTTTGTCCTGGCCAATACGAAAAACCTCCGTTTGCCACTTGAAAACCACCCAATCTTATAATAGCTGCCGTAACATTTTTTTGTATACGTTGCTTTATAATCACATCAATATCAACCACATCGTTCAAATACAATTGCGGAAACACTGACGAAGTTGTTTGCTCAACACAACCGTGCGGATATTGAATTAAATACTCCAATCGCCGAGTAAAATCAATAGTTGGATTTGATGAAGCTTCAATTTTTGCTTTATTGCTTCCTGCAACACCAAATGCATTCCAAGTTACGGTTTTGGTCGAATTTGGTTCTATAATCAAATCAGTATAATTGTTCGTAATCGGATTTGGGTTAGTAACATCAACTTCAACAATATACACCGATTTTTCGTTACCAGAAGTAGCAATGATTTGAATTTTTCCTATTCCAGTGGCGGCACCAACTGTTAAATTGAAATACGCCATTTTTTCGTCAGGTTCTGTAAACACAACTTTTTGCACTGAATTTCCTATTACTCGAACACTATTATTAGTTACGATTTGAAGTTTTACATTTTTAATATTTTTCTCTGTAGCGAACAATGTTACTGGAATAGTTACATTTTCTGATGGAGAAATTTTTCGTGGCAATGAAGCCAAAACCATCAACGGACTTTTTACTTGTGTTGCCTTTTCGGCTTTTCCGTAAGCATTTGATTCGGCATTTGCAGCAACAACCATCGTGCGAACTGAACCTATATATTTGGGTAATTTTATTTTATGATTGGCACTGCTTCCTTTTTCTAACTTAAATGGACCCAAATAAACCACAACAGCCTTAAAACGATTGGCTTTTTTAGCATTTCCACCGCCTAAATCTTCATCGCCACCAATACTAAAAACTTGATTTACTTTTCCTCCATAAGCACCAATTACATCATCATAAATATCCCAAGTTCGAACACCTAGAGCCTCGCGAGTATAAAAGTTATCCCAAGCATTTGGCGTTTTAAATCTAGTTAAATCAAGCAGCCCTTCATCAACAACGGCAATAGTGTAAGTCATTGATTTTCCTTGCTTTTCAGATACATTTATGTTTACTGTTTGCTCAGGGCGAAGTACATCTGGCATCTTTAATATGGGTTCTAAAACTGTATTTTTATCGACTACTTCTATCGGAATAATGCCGTACATACGAATCGGAGAATCGTTTTTCGTATTTGCATGCGGTTGCAAAAGCGTTACGTTTATATAAACATTTGGAGCCATTTCGCCAGTAATTGGCAAACTAACCTCGGTTTCGCCTTTTTTAGTTTTTGCCCAAAATTGTTTTACCACTTTCGTTCCGTTTTCTATAGAAATTAAAACGCGACTACCTTCACTCGACGGAATGAAAATTTTAGCTTCGTCTCCAACAGAATAGTTCGTTTTGTTGGTCGAAAATTTTAACATTGATGCATTTTCTCCACCTTCAGCACGTGTTCTTCCGGAATCGTAAGGATAATCAATATAAACGGTTTCACCCGTTGCGTGGCCACCGTTGGTGTCTATAACTCGCACTAAATACCTGCCCCATTCATCATCAGTAATGGCGAATTGTATGTAGGCTTTTCCTTGCGAATTGGTGCTAACTCTAAAATTTCTAAAAGCAGTTGTTACATTGGATGAACTATAACTCGATAAATTATCGTTTGAAGCATCCCACCACCAGCGCGATTCGGTTTTATAAACTTTAACTTCTAAATTTTGTACGGCTTTCGGATGCCCTTTTTCATCAACAGAAACAATTTCAAAACGGTTGTTTTTACGAGTTTCAAGCATTCCGTATTTGTTTGTTTCTGGAGTTTTTACACCTATATAAGTTTTATAAGGAGAATATGTTGTTGCCGAAACATCGGTGCTAGTATCACCACCATTTTCGTAAACAGTTGTCATAAAAGCTGCTCGTAACATTCCGGGTGCTTGCCCTGTAAGTGTTGGTTTTATTGGAATAGATGCTCTTCCGTTTGAATCTATCTTTCCAGAAAAAATAGTTACTTCTTCGGTTGAAAATTTTCGAGTTGGATCATCAAAAACATACGAATCGTAACCTTTAAACGAAGTTACTTGTTGTGAAAATTTGGCTTGAACTTCGGTTTTTAAATCTTTGGCAACTGCTCCGTGCAACCACAAAACTTGAATGTTATTAATGCTGTTGGTTTGGGCAGAAAGTATTGGTAGGTTAAAACTGTTTTTAATTTTTAATCGATTCGGTTTTATTGTTTCGATTTTAATATTTTTATAAAAACGAGCTCCTCCAATGCTTACTAGGGCTTCCCAACTTCCTGTTGGTGCAGTTGAAATTGTTGGGACAACAAATTTGTAATGATTCATTTCGTTTGCAACAATTACATTTTCGTAAATTGCTTTTCCGCTCGGGTCGGATAATTTGAATTTTATTGGATGGTTTGCTGGTAATTTATTGGCATTATCATTTAAAATAAATCCCAAAAACAAAGTATCTCCCGGTCGCCAAACGCCACGTTCACCATATAAAAAACCTTTTAATCCTTTTTGTAAAGTCTCGCCCGAAACATCGAAATTACTTAACGACAATGAAAGTTCATCGTCTAATTTTACGTAAGTTGAATTTTTTCCTTTGGTAACAATAGCAAAATAAGCCATTTTATCTAATTGAAACGAAACCATTCCGTCGCTATCGCTGCTTGAAGTGGCTATTTTTTGCTGTTGATAATTGTACAAATCAACTGTTGCTCCCGAAACTGGATCGGTTGAAACGATATCGGAAACTGTTATAAAATACGATTTGTTTTCGCCACGTTTAACTATAACTCCCAAATCGGTTGCTAAAATATTGGTAGCAATTTTTTTGTTGTAATAATAATAGTTTTTTGTTGGATCGGATTGGTCATCGTAGCCATAATCACCTTCATAATAGTCATAATCGTCGTAACTACCGCTATAATTTTTATCGTTTTCGGGTTCTTCTTCCTCAGCATCGGCATCGTTTTCTTCTTCAGGTGATCCTGAAATGTTTTTATATAAAGAATATTTCTTTTTAATGGTAAATTCAACTCTATATATTGCACCTGGTTCGGGTTCGATAAGTTTCGATAAATCCAAAGCATAAGTATTCCATTTACTGTAATCAAGCAGATTATTTTGTTTTAATTCGATGGTTGATTTGGCTATGGGTTGCGAAACTTGTTTTAAATTTCTATTTCCGTCCAACTTATTATCTTGAAGAAATTGCAAAATGTTGTCTTTGTAAATTTTATAGACTTTAACATCAACAGCTTTTAAATTGGCGGCTTCAAAATTCAATTTTAAATTGTTTGAACTAGGCAAAATAGTTCCGTTTTTTACCAATCGAACTTCGGGATTTATTTGGTCGAATTGAATTTTTTCGGAATAATTTTCCTTCATTTTAAAACCGAACTTATTTTCAATTCCTTGAAAAATTTCGATTAGTTTTTCGCCCGAAAAAGCACTTATAATATCGGTGTCGGCTACTGGTGTAGCTGCCTGGATATCTGAAACATTATCAATGACTGTCGCAGAAGAATCTACTGCAACCGTTATTGTATCGACCTTAGTTACTGCAACTGCTTCCGCTGATTCAACTGCTTGATTAACGATTGCTGGTTTTTGATTATCAAAAAAAACTTTCAAAACATTGCCTTGTGTAGCAAATTTTAAATTATTTGTATTTTGAATGGCAATTAATCCTTTAAAATCTTGGTCTTGTTTTAATTCATCCGAAAAATTTATTAAAAGCGATTGATTATTTTCGTCTCCAATTTCGATTTTGGTAACTTTAAAATTATTTTTTCCAGGAATTGGAAATTTCACCGAACTTTTGGTATCAACATCAATTGGGTCACCGTCCCATTTTATTTCAATTTCAGAATCGTCATCAAATCGTTGAATGCTGTCGATTACAAATTTGAATTCTGTTTTGGTGCTTAAAGCTTTATCGAATTTTATTTTTAAATCATTGCTTCCTTGCTCGGCTTCGATTATTTTTTGAGCATCTTCAAAACTTACTTCATCTGCTGTTTTTAAGGTTCCGTTTAAATAATATAAATCTTGATTGTACGATTGCAAATCGAGCGTATTAACTATAAAATCTTGTTGAATTGTTTTTATAGTAAACTTAAAATTTTCTAGCTCTTTTGGCGTATTTACAATTTTACCCAAATGAAAGGTTACTTGATAAATGGTGTTCGGATCTAATTTATTTTTGGGAATAAAAGCAACGGTATTGCTTGAAAGCGCAATCACTTTTCCGGAAACAGATGGCGAAATGTCAAACAAATCATCGTCTAGTTCTTGGTTGGGTTTCCAATCACTTTTGTTAACTGCCAGTTGTACACGAATGTCGGAATTAGCCGAAACTATGCCCGATGAAAAACTAGAGATATACTTTGTAAATAGCGAAAAATCGGAATTAAAATCAGCGGCTGATTTTTTTCCACACGAATGCAATACCACGATTGCGAAACACAAAGCGAGCAACTTTTTAATTTTCATTTTGAAAATAGAGATAAAAGATTAAGTGATTGGTTTTCTATTTATTAAACATCTGTTTTAACAAAATAGTATCGTAAAAGTATATATAAATTTAACATAAAATACAATTTGCAAAAAATATTTTTCGGAAACATTTACACTATCAAAAACAGAAATTTGTTTAAATATTCTTATTTCGTTTAGTTGAAAAAAACAATTTCATAATATCGGCACATTCTTCGGCTAAAACTCCTTGTAACACCTCGGTTTTCGGATGTAATTTGGTTCCAAGTGTTAAAAAACCTCGTTGCGTATCGCGCGCACCAAAAACAATTTTCGAAATTTGACTCCAATATAATGCTCCAGCGCACATTTGACAAGGTTCAAGCGTTACATATAAAGTACATCCTATTAAATATTTTCCGCCAATAAAATTTGCTGCCGATGTAATGGCTTGCATTTCGGCATGAGCTGTAACATCGTTTAACAGTTCAGTTAAATTATGGCTTCGAGCAATCACTTTATTGTCAATTACAATAATTGCACCAACTGGAATTTCACCTTTATCGAAAGCCACAATAGCTTCTTGCAAAGCTTTTTTCATAAAATAATCGTGGGTAAAAATGTTTAACATTTAGTAAAAATAGAAATTAAAATTTTATTTAAAGTGTAATATTATGTATTGATTGGTTCTTGACAATGAATTTTAAATTTATTTATATCGGTTTATATACTTATTTTAAAATCTCAATTTTTTGCGAAATTTCATTCCCTTTTTCATCCACAACAGTAATGTAATGAAAACCAGAATTGGCAGTAATTTGCATTTCATGAAAAGTTTGTGTAGTGCCTTTAAATTGCTTGTCAATATACCAAAACAATTTAGCTTCTTTATTGGTACAAGCTACTTTAAAAATTACAGGTTGCACGTTCGAATTAAAATCTTTAGTTAAATAAATTTTGCTGTTTGTTTTAGGATAAATAAAATCCATATTGGCTATTTGCGTTGCTTGACAATCGTTTCGAAAAGGCGGAAGTGGTTTATATTCAACGTGCGAATTTTTATAATACCATTCCATTACTGGTGGCAAAACAAACCATTTTTTGTTCACAATATTGTCGATATTTTCGCAACTGCTATTAACCCGAAATTGCTCGGTTGAGTTTAAGTGCACTAATTTATGAAAAGGACAAACGGCTGTTTTTTTACCATTTTTAGTGATAAATTGTTTGATTTTTGGACAATCGTCTTGGGCTAAATAACCACTTAAAGTACAGGTTTCAACCATTTCTAAATCGTTTGTTGGTGGTTGAAACCATTTTTTTCTTGGCAAAAGATTAAAAACATCAAACAAAATAGGAGCAGCACTTGAAACTCCTGTCAATTCTGGCCGGCCTTCACCAGATGCATTGCCAACCCAAACACCCACAACATAACGAGAATTTGTTCCAATTGCCCAAGCATCTCGGTTTCCAAAACTGGTACCTGTTTTCCAAGCAATTTCTAGCGATGAATCATAAAATCGCCAAGCTTCATCGCCTTCTGGTCGATTGACTTCTTTCATTGCTTTGTAAGTTAAAAAAATTGAACCAGCGCCAAGAATAGATTTTTGATTGGTTTCAAAACCAAAATTGGTTTGGAAATCGTTATTAAAATTGAGTTCAGAAAATTCGTTGGTTCGATATTTTCCGGAGGTTTGATTATAATAATTTAAGGTTGACGAAAGATTTGCATAAGTGCGACACAAATCCCAAAGATTACTTTCTGCACCTCCTAAAATTAAAGATAAACCATAATGACTTGGTTGTTTTTTAATGTCTTTTAGTTTAAATTTTTGTAATAATTCATAAAAATTATTTACACCATGTTCTTGCAACATCAAAACCGCCGGAATGTTCAATGAACGACTCAGAGCTCTTTGAGCAGGCACGGCGCCATCGTAAGTAAGATTAAAGTTTTGGGGCGAATAACCCGAAATTTGCGTTGGAATATCGGCAATTAATGTGTTGGGTAAAATTTCACCTGCATCAAGCATTGAAGCAAATAAAAGTGGTTTTAAAATACTTCCTGTACTTCTTGGTGCTCCAATAATATCAACGTCTTTTTTATGAAAAACATCGGTGGGTGAATTGCCAACATACGAAACCACGTTTCTATTTTGAATGTCGATTACCAAAACAGCTAAATTGTTAACTCCGTTTTGTTTATAGTTGTTGTAATAGTTTTTTGCAATTTGATTTACTCGGTTTTGCATTGAAATTTCGATGGTAGTTTTAATGCGTTTTTGATTGTTTGTTATAGCAATTCGTTGCAATAAATGGGGCGCAATTTGTGGTATAGAAAATGGTTTTTGAGGCAAAGGTTCCAAAACTGATAAATCGTAAGTTAATTTATTAATTACTTTTTCGGCAAATAATTTTTTTAGTAAATTGTTACGTTTTATGCGAAGTTTTTCTTGATTTTTCCCTGGATAAATTAAACTTGGCGCATTTGGTAAAACAGCTAAAGTTGCTGATTGAGCCCAAGAAAGTTGGTGTGATTGTAAGCCAAAATAGCGCCAAGATGCCATCTCTAAACCAACTACATTTCCGCCGAAAGGTGCGTGAGCAGCGTATAATTCAAGAATTTTATTTTTAGAATGCCGCAATTCCAAACGGGTTGCTAAAACAATTTCGATTACTTTTTCGAAGTAACTTCGTTTTTTATGTTTACGAGATAATCTGATGACTTGCTGTGTAATTGTGCTTCCGCCACGAACTACTTTAGCTGCTTTTTGGTTTTGTCGAATGGCTTTAACCATAGCAACTGGATTAAAACCTGGATGATAACGAAAATGTTCGTCTTCGAAATATAGGATACATTTTTTAAATTTATCCGGAACACTGTCTTGCTCAGGAAATCGCCATTGTCCGTCGGTTGCAATTTTGGCAGCTAATAATTCACCTTCTTTGCTCTCGATTACTGTTGAATAGGGTTCAATAAACAAAGTTTGGGGTAACGAAAAGTAATAAATTATGGAAACTAAAAAATAAAACAATGTTTTTTTTGGATTTTTTTTAATCCAATTTTTTAGTTTTTGAAAAAGCTGGTTTAATTTGGTTTTCAATTTTTATAAAGGTAATTTTTGTATAAATGTATAAAAAATTAATCTCTTTTTATTTTTTGAGTGTTAATATGAATTGATATAAATGTTTGATAATAAAAACCATTAAGAAATTAAGGATTATTGAGATTTTGATTCTTAATATTACTTATTATTTTTCTTAATGGTTTTGCGAAAGGGATTACCTCACTTTGAGTTTATTGTAACAGGAGTTTAGTGAATTTCGTTTGCAACGGAGCTCTTTTTTCTCATCTTGTTAATGCGAGAAAAAAAGCGGGAATGTAAAGCCCGACCCCGATTTTTTCTGGGGACACGCCCAAATTAAAAGTGTTTTTACACCTTCATCAATTTCGCTAAAGCTGATGGAATGGCGTTTTTGTGGGTCATGATTGCGGTTGATTTGTACTTTACAAATTCTTTTGTCATGTATAAATAGCCTTTGTAGTCGTTTGTTGCGCCCCAAGAATTTTTAATAATATAATATTCACGTCCGTTTTGATCTTTAGCTAAACCTACAATGTGCATTCCGTGATCGTCGGTTGTGGTGTAATTATCGAATGCTTTTTGACGCATTTCTTCGGTGACAACAATTTCTTTTTGTGGACCGTTGAATAAGTTTGCTTTTTCTTCATCGTTCATTTCAGAAGCTTTTTTTTCTGGAACGTAAGCCACTCCATTTTTCCAACTAAAACTTTTTTCGGAAACATCGCCAGCCCAAGCTACTGAATATCCTGTTTTTAAAGCATTGTCGATAATGTCTGTTAAATCGTTCATTTTTACGTTATAAATTTGATCGAACGACCAATTATCTGGTACCATCAAAACGTTTTTGGTGTAATACGGATATTCTCTAAACGAAGAAATTTCTACATAATCATCTGCGTTTAAGCCCACAACTTCTTTGGCAAAAGTTTCTGGGGTGTATTTTTTTCCATTGAATTCAAAGTTTTTAGGAACTTCTCCTAAATAGGTGTCAATTATTGCTGCGTAAGCGCGTTCCCAATTTGGTGTTAATTCGCCGTTAGGGTTTGTTACAACTGCTTTTAAAAATGCTTCGGTTAACGATGCCATTTCGGCAAATTTATTTTTATCGGTTCCGTAATTTAAACCGGTGTAAACCGATTGTGGTACGGCTCCATATTTTTTAAACATATTTGGAACATCGTGTAAGGCTCCACCATCGCCCAATGTTACAGCACCGTGCATACGAACATAGTTCCTTCCTTTTTCTAAATAAGTGTTTCTTGCCGAGAAAACTTGCGCCAATTCAACAGGTTTTTTTCCGTTGCGAATCATTTCTGATTCTAAAAAAGAATTAGCAGAATAACTCCAACAAGTTCCAGATGAACCTTGGTTTTTTACAGATGTGTTTTCTAAATTTATTACATCGGTAAATTGAAAAAGTTCTTTGCTTTTTGCACTAGCGTTTACTTTTAATGAATTTACTAATACATCTTGCGCTATTGAGGTTGAACTTACAGCAATTACTCCTGCAAGTAAAATTGATTTTATAGTCATTTTTTTTTGTTTAAAGTGTAAATTTAAAAAATGTATTGGTTTAAAAAATGCTTTAACATCAGTTTAAGATTTATTTAAGAAGTTTTAAAAATAAATTCTTGAAAAAACCAA
>JAYUFJ010000382.1:0-3833 GCA_043738775.1 Flavobacterium sp.
TATCAAAATCGGTCGAAACCGTTTCGGGGTTGCAATTAATCATAATCGTTTCGTAACCACATTCTTTAGCTGCCAAAACACCGTGAACACACGAATAATCAAATTCTATTCCTTGCCCAATTCTGTTTGGACCAGAACCTAATACTACAACTTTCTTTTTATTGGTAACAATACTTTCGTTGTGAACGTATCTTTCACCATTTGGTTTCTCAATTTCTGCTTCAAAAGTCGAGTAATAATAAGGAGTTAATGCTTTGAATTCGGCGGCGCAAGTATCGACCAACTTATAAACTCGATTAATATTCATATCTTCTCGAAGTTTATAAACCTGACTTTCCAAACAACCCAACATATGAGCAATTTGACGATCGCCATAACCTTTTTGCTTTGCTTCAAGAACTAAATCTTTCGGAAGAGTATCAATTTTGAATTTAGAAATTTCTTTTTCTAAAGTATATAATTCTTCATATTGCTTTAAGAACCACATATCAATTTTTGTAATTTCGTGAATACGTGACAACGGAATTCCCATCGCAATGGCATCATAAATCACAAAAACCCTGTCCCAACTTGCAAAAGTGAGTTTCTCGATTATTTGTTCGTAGTTTTTGTAACCTTTTCCATCGGCACCCAAACCGTTTCGTTTAATTTCTAAAGATTGTGTTGCCTTGTGAAGAGCTTCTTGAAACGAACGTCCAATCCCCATAACTTCGCCAACCGATTTCATTTGAAGGCCTAAAGTTCTATCGGCACCTTCAAATTTATCAAAATTCCAACGTGGAATTTTTACAATTACATAATCTAAAGTTGGTTCGAACAATGCTGATGTTGTTTTTGTAATTTGATTCGGAAGCTCATCTAAATTATATCCTAATGCTAGTTTTGATGCTACTTTTGCAATAGGATAACCCGTTGCTTTTGAAGCTAATGCTGATGAACGTGAAACTCTCGGATTGATTTCTATTGCTACAATATCTTCTTTTTCGTCGGGTGAAACTGCAAATTGTACGTTGCAACCTCCCGCAAAGTTTCCGATAGATCGCATCATTAGAATTGCATAATCTCGCATTTTTTGAAAAGTCGTATCCGATAAAGTCATAGCTGGTGCAACTGTAATTGAATCTCCAGTATGAATTCCCATCGGATCCATATTTTCGATTGAACAAATTATTACAACATTGTTGTTTTTATCTCGCAATAATTCCAATTCGTATTCTTTCCAACCCATTAACGCCTTGTCTATCAATACTTCGTGAATAGGTGACATTTCTAAACCGTAAGTCAATTTTTCTTCAAAATCTTCTTTTTTATAAACAATTGCTGCCCCAGTTCCGCCCAATGTAAACGATGGACGTATTACTAATGGGAAACCAAATTCTTGTGCAATTTCTTTACCACGAAGCATTGAGGTGCAAATTTCGGCCGGTGCAGTTGGCACATTTATTTTGTGCAATAATTGCTTAAATAAATCTCTATCTTCGGTAATATTAATTGCATTTACATCGACACCAATCATTTTTACATTAAAATCTTTCCAAATTCCTTTTTCATCGGCTTCTAAACATAAATTTAAAGCAGTTTGTCCGCCCATTGTAGGTAAAACCGAATCAATTTGAGGATGTTCTTTTAAAATTTTTATGATCGATTTTGTTGTTAATGGCAATAAATAAATATGATCTGCCATGCTTGGATCGGTCATTATTGTTGCTGGATTTGAGTTGATAAGAATTACTTCAATTCCTTCTTCACGAATCGAACGAGCCGATTGTGAACCCGCATAATCAAACTCACACGCTTGCCCAATTACGATAGGGCCTGAACCT
Source organism: Flavobacterium sp. (assembly GCA_043738775.1). Lineage (GTDB taxonomy): Bacteria > Bacteroidota > Bacteroidia > Flavobacteriales > Flavobacteriaceae > Flavobacterium. Next base: position 1,824 of record JAYUFJ010000382.1, read on the forward strand.
ATTATTAAAACTGATTTTATTGAATTGTCTTTTGGCATTTTGAGTTGGTTAAAGTTTAAAGTTTAAAGTTGCCAATAAACTTTAAAAAAGTTTTGTAGTTAGTTGTTTTTTTGCTTTAGAGTCCAGATAGCAGTGGATTTTTTTTACTTTTTTACGGAACTTTTGCGAAGTATAAAAGTAAAAAGATTATTTCATTAAAAAAATATTTTTCATAGGTATTCGATGAATTTCATTTGCAACGAATAGCGGTACTTGAGCCTGAAAGAGCGACTGGCATAGCAAATAGCTCCTAAAAATTATTTATTATTTATTAACCAGATATAAAAAAAAGCCGCTACTAAAAAATAGTAACGGCTTTATTATGTTTATTGCTAAACATTATTTTTTATGTCTTGGTTCGCAAGATACTGTCAATTTATGACGTCCTTTAGCTCTTCTGCGTGCTAGAACTTTTCTTCCGTTTGGAGTTTCCATTCTGTCCATAAACCCATGTTTATTTCTTCTTTTTCTTTTCGATGGTTGAAAGGTTCTTTTGCTCATTTCTGTGTATCTTTAAAATAATATGATAATTTTTGTTTTTGGGGTTATACGAAAAATCGTTTTTTAACCGAGTGCAAATATACAAACCTTTTTTTTTCTGGCAAGTAGTTTTATGAAAAATATTTTAAAAAACTTTATTACATTTGCAACTTAAATATTTTAATTATGTTTCACAGAAATATCAAACTCGTTTTTGCGGGTTTATTAGTAGTTTTAGCCATTTGGCAATTTTCAGAAAGTAATATCGGAAACGGAATTTTTTGTTTGTTTTTGGCAATTATTCCTGTTTTTTTGTATTTTAGAAACGAATTTATCTTGTTGGCTTTCTTGCAGTTGAGAAAACAAAACTTTCCAGGTGCTCAAAAATGGTTAGCAAAAATAAAAAATCCGGAAACTGCTTTGGTTCAAAAACAACAAGGTTACTATAATTATTTACAGGGTTTAATGGTAAGTCAAACCAACTTGCTTCAAGCCGAAAAATTTTTTAAAAAAGCAATTCAATTGGGTTTGAATATGGATTTGGATTTGGCAGTTGCTAAACTTAATTTAGCAGGTGTTGCAATGTCAAGGCGCAGAAAGCTTGAAGCTACAAACTTAATTACGGAAGTGAAAAAACTAGATAAGCAAGGAATGTTAAAAGATCAAATTTCGATGATGAAAGAGCAAATGAAAAAGATTTAACACTTTTTAAATTACCAAACAGTAAAATGGCACTTTAAACTATTGAAATGCCATTTTTTATTTATACTAACTGCATCTATATTCTGCAATCCAAAATCTAATATCAAGAGGTTGGAATCTCAATTTGATATTTCTTTTTGGCACTATTAATTAATTTTCTATCTCGTAACCAAGGGTTGTAAAGTTTTAAAATTTTATAATTAATTCCTTGTGTTTTAGCAAATGTAGATAAATCATTAATTGTACTATCTACTTCTACTATTTTAGTCGGAATTTGTTCGTATAATTCATTTTTCTCTAAATTGAAACCATATAATTTTGGGTTTTGCATAATTTCTTTCAATGCCAAAATTCTAAAAACGTAACGTTGTGTTTCATCTGTTAAAAGTAAATCATAATATGATTCAACTTTTTGGGCTTCTAAGTTTTTTGAAATTCCTGACATTCCACCATTATAGGAAGCCGCAGCTGAGGTCCAGTTTCCAAATTTATCTTTGGCAGATTGTAGGTATTTGCAAGCAGCATTTGTAGCTTTTACTAAATTAAAACGTTCGTCAACACTTTCATTAATTTCCATCCCTTTTTCTTTGGCTGTTTCGGGCATAAATTGCCAAAATCCTTTTGCACCAGCTGTAGAAGTTGCATTCGTAAGAGAACTTTCTATAACACACAAATATTTAAAATCGTCTGGAATATTATTTTCTTTTAAAATAGTTTCAATAATCGGAAAAAATCTGTTTGCACGTTTGATAATCAATAAAGTAGACGATTGTAAATAACAATTCACCA
>JAYUFJ010000383.1:0-3824 GCA_043738775.1 Flavobacterium sp.
GTAAGTCTTTTTCGATTTTTTCTTTATCGGCTGCTGCTTTTTCATCAGCAATAGCTTTTAATCTTGCTTTTTCTTCGTCTGCCAATCGTTGTTTTTCTAGTTTAGCTGCTGCAATTTTATCAGCTTCTAATTTGTTTTTTTCTGATAAAAGTTTGGCATCGGCTACAGCTTTTGCGTCGGCTTTTGCTTTTAATTTTTCAAGTTCAATATTGGCTAATCTTTGCTTTTCTATTTTATCTTGATTAAGTAGTCTTTGTTGATTGGCTTTTATTTTATCTGAGTTTGTTTTTTCTGCAAGAGCCTTGGCATCTGCTGCAGCTTTTATTCGAGCAGCTTCATCATTTGAAATTTTTTGTTTTAATGCAACTGCTTTAGCGTCAGTTGTTGCTTTTAAATTTACAGCTTCTAATGCAACTCTTTCTTTATCAGCTTTAATTTTATTTTCACCTATAGCTTTGTTATCTTCTATTTTCTTTGCATCGGCAATTAATTTTGCATTAACTGCATCTTGTGCTTCTTTAATTTTTGCTGCTTTTACTTCATTGGCAATTTTAATTCTATCCGAAGCTTCTTGTGATTGTCTTGCTCTTTCGGCCGCAGCTATTTCAGAATTCTTTTTAATTAAATCTAAATCGGGTTTAGGGGCAATTGTTTGTGTAGGGGTTGACCTTGAAAATAATGGCTCATAATCATCATCGTTATAATTTGTAAACAAATAAGCGAATGTTATTTCATGAGTGTTTCCGAATTGTGATAAATTACCCAAACCTTTTTCAAAGGTATATCCAAAGGCTATTTTTTTTGTAATTAAGAGTCCTACACCACCCGAAATACCATAAATTGAGTTGTAACCTGCATTAACCCAACCTGCTTTTGGAATATCCAACATTAAATTACCAGAAAAACCTGTTACGTCTTTTTTCTTTTCGGCTTGCAATAAAGCAGAAAATTTTGCCTTTTCAAGCAAGCCATCACTGTTTTCCATATAACCGGTGTACATTATATGTCCCGAATAACTTTTGGCTTGATCGTTGGCAACAATTTGACTTGTTTTAAGATTATATAAAAATAAATTATTTGCCGTTACTCCAATATCCAAAAATGCAGTTCCAAAATTTATTCCTGGTTTAAACGCTAATAATGAATTGGATGCAAAATCTTGTAGCCTTGGTTCGGTATTATTTGTAACAATTTTTCCGAAATTAAAACCACTATTATAATACGACAAATTAACACCAAAAGTGAAATTATTCTCGTCGGATAGTACGACATTGTTTGCATAGTTAATTTGAGCACCAAAATTGGTAAAAACTCCATAATTTTGTTGATACAATCCTATAGCGGCGCTTGAATTATCATTCATCCGTCCGGAATAGCTAACAAAATAAGCTTGTGGAGCGCCTTCAAAACCATTCCATTGTCGTCGGTTATAAAAATTTAGGTAGGCGTTGTCCTCTCGAACAAAACTAAATGCCGGGTTTATTAAGTATTTATTAAACTTAAAATTATTGTTTAAAGGTAAATCAAAAGTAGCTATAGCATTATCTTGCGAAAATGAGGCAGTTTTAATGAATAACAATAAAGTAATTATAAGGTATTTCTTAAACATATTATTTTATAACGGTTATTGTACCCTTTTTTAAAACTTGATCTTTAGCTGAAATTATGAAATAAAAAATAGGGTTGGTTTTTGGAATTACAATGTCACTATCAGGCCAATCATTTTGATAATTATCGGTAATGTAAACCTGCTTCCCATATTCGTTTAATATTTCAACTTTTATTTGTGGAGCAACCGATGTAATGTATGACGGTAGCACCCAAGTGTCATTAACACCATCATTATCGGGGCTTATTAAATTGGGTAATTCGTCTCTGCCTCCTGTACCGTTTGGGGAATTAGCAATTGTTATTAATAATGTTTTGGTAGTTATACAACCCGAATTTTGTTTAACTATAACCTTATAAGTTCCAACTTGATTTACCAACAAAGTATTTGATACTTCACCAACAAGCAATGTAGAGACTCCGCTGTTAACAGTGTACCATTCATAGGTAGGAGAATTGGCTGTTGTTGAAACTATTAAAGAAAGTGTTTGACCCGCTGTTAAATTGGTTGGAGAGGGTAAATTTAAACTAGCTGTTATTGGAGAGGGGGATATAACTTTAGAAGCCTGAATTACACAACTTCCAGTATCGATAACTAAGTTATAAGTTCCAACTACTGTTGCAGTGTAGGTGTCTGGTACTGGATTATTAGGTAATGGTGTGGTGTTGTTATCTAAAGTCCAAGTATATGTGTAACCGGAGGAATATGGTATACTGCTGGTCAAAGTAACATTAGACCCTTGACATAGGGTATCGCTATTACTTGTTATTGTTAAAGGAGTTGCTGCTACAAAATTTACATTGACTTTATTAGATTTTGAAGCAAAAAGTGAGCTTGAATTACAACTTCCATAATCAGTTGCTACATAATATTTTCCTGAGGTAGTTACATCTAAAAAACTTCCGGTGCCTACCTGTGTAATTACACCCGTAGATGATTCATTATACCATTTATAAGTTAAAGAAGGATAGAATAAAGGTGACGATGCAGTTCCTGTGTTGGTTATAGAAATTCTATAAGTATTACCGCAAGCGCTAACATTTCCGAAAACAACATCCGAATTTAGTGGTATAGGTGTGTTATGAATTAAATAATAAGCACTTAATGGCACAGTAGTGGGTGCACCTAAAACAAAATTTGCTGTGCTAACTACTCTTATCTTGTAATTGGAGCCATAAACATTTTGCTGTAAAGAAAGGTTATTAATAGTTCCACCTACACTTGTAATTACTCCTGGGGAAGTTTGACCAAATGGAATAATTGTATTAAAATTATCGTTAGACAATTGAACTTGAAATTGATTTAATGTATTGCTTGCAATACCATTAAAAGTGAAATTAATACTAAAACTATTGGAAGAATTTGCATCAGCACATGCCTGTGAAAATATATATGTTGGTGCATTTATACTTGTGATTTGCCCAAAAGACAAAAATCCAAAAAACATAAATAAAATTAAAAATTTATAAACGTATTTATTAGCCATAAGTATAGTTTTAAAGCATTATTTATTAGTTTAATTTAAAAATTTTATAAAAGAGTTAAAAATTAGTTAACAAAGATGCAACAAATAAATTAAATTCTACTTGTTAATGTAGGAATTTTTTATTTATAAACATTATTAAATGGTTAATTTAAAAGTAAAACTATTAAATTCTTTAACTAAAAAACTACCATTTAAAAATGGTAGTTCAAATTAAAACTATTTTTAATTAATTTATTTTATTTATTTTTAATCGTAAATCGGGTATTTTATCATTTTTAGGTTCTATAAAAATGTCGGCAGGTAAACTTTGTGAATAAGTGTTTCCAAAACTTGTAGTAGCATAATATTGCTCCAAATCAATATTGGCAGTTCCTCCTATTTCCGATTGAATATTTCCGTTACATAAATTTATTAAAATTCCTAAAAAATTTAGTTTTTTCAAATTACCATCTTTAACTTCAACTGACGTATTTAGTAGTACCGCAGGAACAAAGCCTGAAATAACACTATTTTTCATAGAAATTGAACAAGCGGCATCGCCTATATAAACTGCCTCTTTAACTAATCCATCTGTACCACCACTGGCAACCGTTTCATTTAAAATGGTAAGGTTCGTTGCGATGACTGAAGTACTTTTTTTAGAAAAATCAGTATTTTCAAGTGATTCGTTTGCCGATAGTTTAAAACTTCTTGAACTATTTGACCCCGAAATTAAAGGGTTACGCATTG
>JAYUFJ010000384.1:0-3816 GCA_043738775.1 Flavobacterium sp.
GAATTACGTCAAGCAGAAGAAGTGATTTATTTTTCTAAACAAGTTGATGTTCGAGCCAATTGGGATGTTATACAACCATTTGATTTAAAATCACCTTAAATTTTAAATTGAAAAATTTAAAGCACTTTAAAATCATCCATATCATTTAAAAAATTTAATTTTAATCGGCCTTCAATAAGTTGATTTTTATTTAATTTTGTAATAAAAACGCCTTCTTTTTTTTGAGGCTCAATTAAGTTGTTGCCCAAAAAATCATTTACTTGTGAATGCCCTGTATACTTTAAGTTTGAATCATCAATTCCAATTCTATTTACACCAATTACATAGCACATATTTTCGATAGCACGAGCTTTCAATAAAGTATCCCAAGCGTTTATACGAATTTCTGGCCAACTGGCAACATAAATTATTAAATCGTAATTTTCAACATTTCTAACAAAAACGGGAAAACGCAAATCATAACAAACTTGTAAACAAATTTTAAAATCTAAATAACTTACAATTACTTTTTCGTTTCCAGACTCGTAAATTTCATTTTCGCCTGCTAAAGTGAAAAGATGTTTTTTGTTGTAAAACTTGATTTCGCCACTCGGAAAAACAAAAACCATTCTGTTATAAAACTTTTCGTTCTCAAGAATAATTAAACTACCTGTAATTGCACATTTTTTCTCATTTGCAATTTTTTTTAACCAAGCAATTGAAATTCCGTCCATAGTTTCGGAAACTGTTTTCGCATTCATTGTAAAACCAGTTGTAAACATTTCTGGCAACACAATTAAATCAATTTTTTCTTTTATTTCGTTGATTTTTTGCTCAAAATAGTTTCTATTTTCGAAAGGATTTTCCCAAATTATGTTCGATTGAATGAGTGCTGTTTTCATTTTTTGATAAACAATTAATTTTATTCCATTCCATCAATTTTCACAGTCATTTTACCTGAGGTAGATATAAAAGCAATAATTGCATCTTTATTTAACTCAATTTTTTCAAATTCAAAATCGCCTAAAGTTCCATTAACAAAAACACCTTTCATTGGTGAAAAATTGTTTAAATAAGGCAGCATACTTTTTTTTCCTTCTTCTAAATTCGCTTGAATTGAGTAACGACAATTGGCTTGAATTTTTTTTAAAATTATTCCTCCCAACAGCCAATTGGCAGTTCTTGTTAAAATACCTTTAGTATTTAAAACATAATCCATATTGTCAAAATAAATTTCTTTTGTTATGGCATTGTAATTTGGGATTCCGGTTAAATAAATAGAACCATTCAAGCTTCCCGTCATATCGCATTGTACAATCATTTTGCCATCTTTTTGCCATAAAGCCACATTTTGAATTGTTACTTTTCGGCTTCCCGATTCAAATTCTTTTCCTTGAAAATTTTTAGTAATAATTCTCGAAGCGCTTTCATAAGTAGAAACTGCTGCTACCGAAACTGAGGTTTTATCGGGCATTTTAGTAACCGATTTAAAAATAATGGCTTCTTTTACAAATGAATTTTTAGGTTCTTGACCAATCATAGTTTGCATATTGCATTTTAAACCCAAATTCATATTAATTTTACTTTTTAAAATCAACGCATCGGTTACATAAACTTCAATTGGTGCCATTTTAAACCAAGTTTCATATTCACTACTGGTTTGAAAAGGAGTACTTATTTTTTCTAATACTTGAAGCACATAAGGTTTAAAATCACAAGATTTTTCAATGGCATCATCAATTTTTTTTGCCATTTTTGATTTAAAAATTGCCAATGTTGGGTTTATTATATAGGTAATTGGAACTTTTTTTCCAGCAACCAAAATTGTTGGACTTTCGGACCAAGTGAAATCTTCAATTTTTGAAACCGTACTCATTTTCCAATTGGATAATTTTACATCGCTTAACAATGTTATTGTTCCGTTTAATTCTATTTCGCGAGTATCATTTAATCCCAAAAAGTCAGTGCCATATTTAAACTTTGCCCATATTTTTAGTGGTAATACTGTTTGAATTTTGCCTTCTTTTTCGGTTAGTTTTATGGCTGCGGTTTTGGTAATTTTCATTTCGGTTTTATCATCATCCAAATTGGAATCGTCGTAAACTACACCAGAAAGTGTTTTATTTAGTTGACTCTCAATTTCTTGCATTGAAACTTCCATTGGCATAGTGACAAATGAAGTATTAGTTTTGTAAACAATCGGCAAATTCTCGGAAGGTTCGGGCTTTAAAGTTGCAATTTTTTGCGCTGTTGAACATCTTGTAAAAACTAAAAAAAAACTTAATAACAATAGTGAAAATAAAACAGTTTTCATTTTAATAAAATTTAAAATACAAAAGTAACATTATAACTTTAAAATCAATCGAAATTTTTTTGTAACATTTATCCAAATAAAGCGTCCTATTGAAAAAGCTACTATTTAATTTGAAATTAAAATAGTAATTTTGCTAAATAATTTTCATTTTGAAAAATTAACATGAAAAAAAACACAAAATTTATCATTCTTCTCTTTTCGTTACTTTTAGTAGTTTCTTCGAATGCACAAAACAAAAAATGGACTTTGGTTGAATGTGTTGATTATGCATTAAAAAACAACATTACTATTCAACAAACTTATCTTGATAGTGAAACAGCATTGATTACTAGAACAACTGCATTAGGTAATTTTTTACCATCAATAAATGCAAATGCTTCACATTCTTGGAATATCGGATTAAATCAAAATATTACTACAGGTTTACTCGAAAATCAAACAACACAATTTACATCGGCAGGTTTAAATGCAAATGTGAACATTTACAACGGTTTACAAAATCAAAATAAATTACGTCGTGCTAATTTATCAATTTTAGCTTCACAGTATCAATTGACCAAAATTCAAAACGACATATCATTAAACGTTGCTAATGCTTTTTTACAAATTTTGTTTAGTAAAGAAAACTTAAAAGTACAGCAAAATTTATTGATTAATGATGAAAAGCAATTAAAACGAACACAAGAATTAGTAACAGGTGGTGTTGTGCCTCGAGGCGATTTGTTGGATTCAAAAGCAACTGTAGCTGCCGACAAACAAAAAGTGGTTTTGGCAGAAAACACACTATTTATATCCAAATTAAGTTTGGCTCAATTGTTACAATTGTCCGATTTTCAAAATTTTGACGTTTTAGATGAAGAAACTAATGCCTTTGATAAAAGTGTTGTTTTAAATGAAAAACCAGAAATTATTTTGGAAAAAGCAAAACAAGAACGAGTGGAATTAAAAATTGCAAAAACCAATTTATCTTTAGCCGAAAAAGACATATCAATTGCAAAAGGGGCATATCAACCAAGTTTATCGGGGTTTTACGGGTTTAGTTCACGAGTAAGTTATGCAGATAGAATTACAGGGTTTTCAACTTCTGGATCACCAATAACAACTGGACCTTTACCATTTTTTGATCAATTTAGTAATAATAAAGGACATAACTTTGGGGTACAATTAAACATTCCTATATTAAACGGATTTACAGTTAAAAACAATGTTGCTCGTTCAAAAATTGCCTATGAGCGTTCCAAAATTTCTTCAAAACAAGCCGAACTCGATTTAGAACGAAATGTGTTCAATGCAATTAATGATGCAAAAGGTGCCTTAAACGCCTATGAATCTTCAAAAATTGCATTAGAAGCTAGAGCTGAAGCTTTAAATTATGCAAAAGAAAAATTTGCTGTTGGAATGATGAATTCGTTTAACTTGAATCAATCACAAACCTTATTTTCACAAGCCGAATCGGAAGTTTTACGAACCAAGTTCGATTATATATTTAAAGTAAAAGTTGTTGAATTTTATTTCGGAATTCC
>JAYUFJ010000385.1:0-3806 GCA_043738775.1 Flavobacterium sp.
ATCTGTAGAAAAAGCCCTAAAAACGTTAACTCCAGATGAGGTTACAGAAGAGGTGAAAAATTCGGGCATTCGTGGTCGAGGTGGTGCAGGATTTCCTGCCGGAATGAAATGGAGTTTTATTGATAAGAAATCAGGAAAACCAAGACATTTGGTTTGCAATGCAGACGAATCGGAACCAGGTACATTTAAAGACCGATTTTTAATGGAATTTATTCCACATCTACTTATTGAAGGAATGATAACCTCAAGTTACGCTTTAGGTGCTAATTTATCTTACATTTATATTCGTGGCGAATATATGTGGATTTATAAAATTTTAGAAAAAGCTATAGCCGAGGCAAAAGCAGCAGGTTGGTTAGGAAAAAACATATTAGGTTCGGGTTTTGATTTAGAATTATACGTCCAAATTGGTGCTGGTGCCTACATTTGTGGTGAAGAAACGGCTTTAATAGAAAGTTTAGAAGGAAAACGCGGAAATCCGAGGATAAAACCACCATTTCCAGCAGTTTCTGGACTTTGGAGTAACCCAACAGTGGTAAATAACGTTGAAACGATTGCTGCTGTGCCTTGGATAGTAAATAATTCTGGTGCAGAATATGCAAAAATTGGAGTGGGTCGATCAACAGGAACAAAATTAATTTCTGCATCTGGACACATTAAAAACCAAGGGGTTTATGAAATAGAATTAGGGCTATCAGTATACGAATTTATGAATTCTGATGAATATTTGGGAGGAATGAGCTCTAATAGGCCATTAAAAGCATTAGTTCCAGGAGGAAGTTCAGTGCCTATTTTACCCGAAAACTTAATTTATAAAACAGCTAGTGGTGAAGATAGATTAATGACTTACGAATCGCTTTCTGATGGAGGTTTTGCAACGGGTTCAATGTTGGGTTCGGGCGGATTTATTGTGTATAATGATACATCATGTATTGTAAGAAATACTTGGAATTTTTCAAGATTTTACCATCACGAAAGTTGTGGGCAATGCACACCTTGCCGTGAGGGAACGGGTTGGTTGGAAAAAATATTACATCGTATAGAAAACGGTCACGGTCGAGAAGAAGATATAGAACTGCTTTGGAGTATTCAATCAAAAATTGAAGGAAATACAATTTGTCCTTTAGGCGATGCAGCGTCATGGCCAGTCGCGGCAGCTATTCGGCATTTTAAAGACGAGTTTGAGTACCACGTTCGTTTTCCAGAGAAAGTAAAAAATAGAGACCATTTTATTAATGAGCCATTTGAAAAAGTGAAGCATTTATTAGGTAAAGTATTAGTTTAAAATAATAGCTCCAAAGAGTTAAATATTTGTAAAATGAAAGTAACCATAGACGGACAGTCAATAGAAGTAGAACCAGGAACCACAATTTTGCAAGCCGCCAGAAAAATTGGTGGCGAAGTGGTGCCACCAGCAATGTGCTATTACTCAAAACTTCAAGGTAGTGGTGGCAAATGCCGTTGTTGCTTAGTTGATGTAACCAAAGGTAGTGAAGCCGACCCAAGACCTATGCCAAAACTTATGGCATCATGTGTTACGGGTTGCCAAGACGGAATGGAAATTGCCAGCAAAGCATCGCCAAGAGTGCAAGAAGCTAGAAAATCGGTAACCGAATTTTTATTAATTAACCACCCTTTGGATAGTCCAGTATGTGATCAAGCTGGCGAATGCGATTTGCAAAATTTGGCTTTTGAACACGGAAAATCTGAAACCCGTTTTATAGAAGAAAAACGTATCTTTGCACCCGAAGATATTGGTCCGAACATTCAATTGCACATGAATCGTTGCATTTTATGCCAACGTTGTACGCAAGTAGCCGACCAATTAACAGATGGTCGTGTTCACGGAATAATGGATAGAGGTGATCACTCGAACATTTCAACTTGTTTATCAAAAGCAATTGACAATGAGTTTTCGGGAAATATGATTGACGTTTGCCCAGTTGGTGCATTGACAGATAAAACTTTTAGGTTTAAATCGAGAGTTTGGTTTAATAAACCTTTTAATGCCCATCGAGATTGCGATAAATGTTGCGGAAAAACTACCGTTTGGAAATTTGGTGACGAAATTCAAAGAGTTACAGGCAGAAAAGATGAATTTCATGAAGTAGAAGAATTTATTTGTAACACCTGTCGATTCGATAAAAAAGAAAATAGCGATTGGATAATTGAAGGTCCTCGTTTGGTTGAAAAAGATTCGGTTATTAACCAAAATAATTATACCCGAAAACTAGAAAAAGTGATTATTAATACCGAAGAAGGAATTTTGGAAGGTAGAGAAGAAGATAGAAAAAAAATTAGTATGGCAGAATTTCCATTAAATAAAACAATATCTTAAAATGGAAACAGCATTTATTATAGAAAAAAGCATTGTAATTTTAGTGGTTTTTGCATTAACAATGTTAATGGCAATGTATTCTACCTACGCCGAGCGAAAAGTTGCAGCTTTTTTACAGGACAGAATTGGTCCAAACCGTGCGGGAAAATTCGGTTTATTACAACCACTTGCCGATGGCTTAAAATTGTTTTCGAAAGAAGAATTTGAACCTAATACTCCTAATAAATTTTTATTTCTAGTTGGTCCTGCAATTGCAATGAGTACAGCCTTAATGACGAGTGCCGTGATTCCGTGGGGAGATACTTTAACTGTTTTTGGACGAAAAGTTGTAATGCAAGCCACCGATGTTGACGTGTCTTTATTATATATTTTCGGAGTAATTTCGGTTGGAGTTTACGGAATTATGATAGGCGGATGGGCATCAAACAATAAGTTTTCGTTAATGGGAGCCGTTCGAGCATCGTCACAAATGATTTCGTACGAAGTGGCAATGGGTTTAAGTATGATTTCATTATTAATGATGACAGGAACGTTAAGTTTAAAACAAATTTCAATTGATCAAGCCGGACTGAACTGGAATGTTTTTTACCAACCAGTTTCATTTTTAATATTTCTAATTTGCGCTTTCGCGGAAACCAATCGAACACCATTTGATTTAGCAGAGTGCGAAACCGAACTTATTGGAGGTTATCATACCGAATATTCATCGATGAAAATGGGCTTTTATTTGTTTGCCGAATATGCAAATATGTTTATATCGTCAACTATTTTGGCTGTTTTGTTTTTTGGTGGATACAACTATCCAGGTATGAGTTGGGCAATTGAACATTGGGGCGGAAATGTGGCAAATGTTTTAGGTTTTATAGCTTTGTTTATAAAAATTTGCGGTTTTATATTTTTTTACATGTGGGTTCGATGGACGATTCCCCGTTTTAGATACGATCAATTGATGAATTTGGGTTGGAAAATTTTAATTCCGCTATCGATTGCAAATATTATTGTAGTTGGGATTGTAATGTTAAGAACTGAAATTGCAACATATTTTGGGTTTTAATAGTTAAAAATACGTTTACATAAATTGATTAAAATTCAAGAATTGTATTTGCTAAAATAAAATAGATTGTAAATTAAAAAAGCACTAGCCCCGATAGCAGTGGAAAACATTTTTATTTTTCTTTTTCAGAAAAATAAAAATTTTGAAACGTATAGCGGGATTAGCTTCAAAAAAAAAGTTACACAAAGTAACACGTTTATAAAATGAACATAGAAACAATATCATTATCGGGACGAAAAAAACAGGTTTCCAATAAGGAAATGACTTTTTGGGAAAGTATGTACTTGATTGCCATTGTAAAAGGACTTTTTATTACAATAAAACACCTTTTTACACGTAAGGCAACTATTCAATATCCTGAGCAAATTAGAGCTTTTAGTCCTGTATATCGAGGTCAACATCAACTTAAGCGAG
>JAYUFJ010000386.1:0-10469 GCA_043738775.1 Flavobacterium sp.
ATTCGTCAAGGCAAAACAAAATGTAAATCTTTAATAGTAAATTCCAAATGTTGGTTTCAACCAAAGCAATTGTTTTATCGGCATTAAAGTTTAATGAAAAAAGTTTAATTGTTAAATGCTTTACGTTATCCGATGGATTAAAAAGTTATTTTGTACCCAATGCTTTTTCATCAAAAAAAGGGAGTCAAAAAATTGCTTATTTTCAACCATTATCTATTTTAGAAATCGAAGCCAATCACAAAAATAAAGGACAATTAGAATATTTTAAAGAAATAAAACTTTCCAACACATTTCAAACCATTCACTCCAATATTTATAAAAGTACGATTGTTCTTTTTTTGTCTGAAATGTTACAAAATAGTATTCAAGAAGAAGAAAAAAATGTTGATTTATTTACCTTTCTCGAAACCGCATTGTTTTGGCTCGATACCCACAACGAAACTGCTAACTTTCATTTAATTTTACTTCTTGAAAGCACCAAATTTTTAGGATTTTACCCAGATGTTTCCGAAATTGATTTAAAACATTTTGACATTTTAAATGGAATATTTACCCATTTTCAGGGTATTAATTGCTTGTCCGAAAACGAAACACAATTATTTAAAAGATTAATTCATTTAAAATTTGATTCCAATCAAAAAGTGTTTGCAGCCGTTGAACGTAAAATTATTTTAAAAATTTTATTAGATTTTTATTCAACTCATTTAGACGGTTTTAAAAAACCAAAATCATTGGAAGTTTTAAAAGAAATTTTTTCATAAAAAAACTTTGAATTTTAAATACCAATTGGTATCTTTGTTTATGCGAAATTCAGAAATTACTAAAGCCAAAGTCCTTAAAGAATCAATAAAGCTGTTTAATACAAAGGGTTACAAGACAACTTCTTTGAGTGATATTACCTTAGCAACAGGTTTTACAAAAGGAGCAATTTACCGTCATTTTGAAAACAAAGACGAACTAGAAATCGATGCTTTTGAAACCATTATGCAAAAAGTTTTTAAAGTAATGCACGAAAAAATTTCTGAAAAAAAAAATGCAAAAGACAAACTTTTTTCAGTTTTAGACTTATTCCAAAGTTATATTTCAAATCCTTTTATTGTTGGCGGATGCCCACTTTTAAACGTCGCAATCGAGTTTGATAATACAAAATCAAAGTTGAAATTAAAAGGGCAAAATGCATTAGAAACCATTCGTGAAACATTAAAAATAATTATCCAAAATGGTAAAAAACACAATCAAGTAAAACAAGATGTAAACGATAATTTATTTGCAACAGTTTTTATAGCTACTGTCGAAGGAGGAATTATGATGAGTAATTTAAAAAATAATAATAAAGATATTTTGTTGATTGTAAACCATTTAAAATCTTGGATGGAAAAGGAAATTTTAAACTAAATTTTTTTAATTAATTTGATACCAATTGGTATTTAAAAACATATTTATGAAAAAAATAATTCAAAAATCTATTGGGTTTTATTTTAATTTTTTAGGATTAATTCATCCAAGACTAATCGCTAATAAAGGGTTTCAATTATTTTGTAGTCCGATGTCAAGTAAACTAAAAAAACATCAATTTGATTTTTTAGAAACAGGAAAACATCAAATTTTAGAATTTGAAAATGAAAAAATACAAACCTACAAATGGGGAAATGGTTCTCGAAAAATACTTTTAGTTCACGGTTGGGCAAGTAATACTTTTAGATGGAAAAATTATGTACCAAAATTAATCGATAACGACTGTACCGTTTATGCTCTTGATGCTCAAGCACACGGATTATCGACTGGCAAGATTTTAAATGTTGTTATTTATGCAAAAATACTTGAATTGTTTATAAAACAAAACGAGAAAATTGATGTAATAATTAGTCACTCCATCGGAAGTTTTTCAACAACCTATTGGCTTTTTCAAAACAAAGTAAATTCAATTAAAAAAGTTATAATTATGGGCGCTCCTGAAAATGCAGATGATTTTTTTACTTTTTATAAAAATTCATTAAGCTTAACAAATAAAACTTTAAATATTGTTATTCAGCAATTTATAAAAAACTTAAACCACCCGCCAAGTTATTTTTCAATTTCAAGTTTTGCAAAAGAAATTAATAACGATTGCTTAATTATTCACGATAAAGATGATAAAGAAGCTGATTTTAAAAACTCAATAAAATTGCACAAAAACTGGAAAAATAGTGAATTACTTTTAACAGAAGGGTTAGGGCATAACTTAAAAAGTGCAGAAATTATCGAAAAAGTTATCAATTTTATAAAAAAGTAATTTTATAAAAATCGATACCAACTCACAAATTAAGAGTCAATTTTAAATAATAAATTTATTTAAATGTTAAGTATTTTAAAAGTAGCAATTAAATTGGGAACGAAATTTTACCCATACTCACATTAGGTACACCTTTACTGGAACCAAAATTCGTTTTTCCGCCGGCAATAGTTTCGTTGGCCAAAGTAGCGAATAAAACCGCTTCTTTTGCATCTCCAGAAATTCCTAATTTATCTGTTTTTTTAAAATCGAAACTGGGCAATAATTTTTTTAAATACTTCATTATTAATGGATTGTGAATTCCTCCTCCGCTACCGTAAATTACTTTTGCATTGCTTTTAAGAGCAATTATTGATTCAGCAATTGTTTCTGCCGAAAATCTGCATAAGGTTGCCAAAATATCTTCAGAATCTATATCTTCAGTTTTAGTTTGTATTAGAGCCAATTCTAAATAATTTAAATTAAACAATTCAGGACCAGTAGTTTTGGGGAACGGTTTGTTAAAAAAATCGTTATTCTTTAACACTTTTAACAATTTTAAATTTACATTTCCTATGCTTGCTATTTTGGCATTTTCATCATAAGGCAAATCAAAACGGTCGTCCATCACAGCGTCTATAAGTGTATTTCCAGTTCCGGTATCTGTAGCAAAAACTTCATTAGGATTTAAATTTCCTGGTAAAAAAGTAAAATTCGCAATACCGCCTATATTTAGCAAAATTCTATCTTCGCCTTTTCTTGAAAAAATTAAATAATCACCATATACTGCCAAAGGTGCACCTTCGCCTCCAAATGCACAATGCTTTTGTCTAAAATCTGACAAAGTAATTATTCCTGTTTTTACAGCAATGTGGTCACCATCACCAATTTGTAAAGTAGCATTTGAAAATTTATCCAAGCCGTGCAAAATTTTTGGAGAATGAAAAACCGTTTGCCCATGGCTTGCAATTAAATCAACATTTTCTGGTTGAACATTCCATTTTTTTAAGCAGTTAACAACCATTTCACCGTGCAAATTTCCAATCCAAGGATTTAAAAGACACAAATCTTGAAATTCAATTGTTTTTTTTGCAAATATTTTTCTAATTTCAATTTTTACATCTTCATCAAATAAAACTGTTTCAAAATTGAGAATTTTAATCGAAGTTTCAGCACCGCTTCCGCTGAATTTACATAACGCTACGTCCAAACCATCCATTGATGTGCCCGACATTAAGCCAATAATTAGACGTTCATTTTTATTGGCAATTTTATGTAGGCGTTCTATGTTAAGATTCATAATATATTTTAAAAAATAATTTCGAAATTTATAACTTAAAATCTACAATCCACAACTATTTATTCAAAATTCCTTACTTTTGCAAATTATTTTATAAAAAGGCAAAATGAGCACAAAATTTACTGAATATAAAGGACTTGACCTACCCAAGGTAGCATCTGAAGTTCTTGAATTTTGGAAAAAAGAAAACATATTCGAACAATCGGTAACCTCACGCGAAGGCAAAACGCCGTTCGTTTTTTTCGAAGGTCCACCATCTGCTAACGGATTACCCGGAATTCATCATGTTATGGCACGCGCCATCAAAGATATTTTTTGTAGATACAAAACCCAAAAAGGCTTTCAAGTAAAACGAAAAGCGGGCTGGGACACGCACGGATTGCCAGTAGAATTGGGTACCGAAAAAGAATTAGGCATTACTAAAGAAGATATAGGAAAAACCATTTCCATTGAAGAATACAACGAAGCCTGTAAAAAAACCGTGATGCGTTACACCGATGTGTGGAACGATTTGACCGAAAAAATGGGCTATTGGGTTGATATGCAAGATCCGTATGTTACCTACAAACCAAAATATATGGAATCGGTTTGGTGGCTCTTGAAACAAATCTATAACAAAGATTTGATGTACAAAGGCTACACCATTCAACCGTATTCTCCAAAAGCTGGAACAGGATTAAGTTCACACGAAGTAAACCAACCAGGTAGTTATCGTGATGTTACCGATACGACTGTTGTGGCACAATTTTTGGCAAAACGGGAGAGTTTACCGAGTTTTTTACAAAATTTCGGAGACATTCATATTTTGGCTTGGACTACAACACCTTGGACTTTGCCGTCAAATACAGCTTTGACTGTTGGTTCTAAAATTGATTATGTATTGGTTAAAACATTTAATCAATATACTTTCAAACATATAAATGTAATTTTGGCTAAAAACCTTGTTGGAAAACAATTCGGAAAAGGGTTTTTTGCAACAACAGAACTTTCAGATTTTGAAAAATTTAATGAAAATGATAAAAACATTCCATATAAAATTATTGCCGAATGCAAAGGTTCAGATTTAGTCGGAATTCGCTATGAACAATTAATGAATTTTGGAATTAATTTTGAAAATTCTAAAAACGCATTTCGAGTAATTGCTGGTGATTTTGTAACCACCGAAGATGGAACTGGAATCGTGCATACTGCGCCAACTTTTGGTGCCGATGATGCCAAAGTTGCCAAAGAAGCATCGCCAGAAATCCCACCAATGTTAGTTCTTGACGAAAACGGAAATCCTGTTCCGCTAGTTGATTTGCAAGGAAAATTTATTCAAGGATTGGGCAATTTGTCTGGAAAATATGTCAAAAACGAATATTTCGATGATGATAAAATGCCGGAACGTTCAGCCGATGTCGATATTGCAATTCAATTAAAAGAAGAAAATAAAGCTTTTAAAGTCGAGAAATACGTGCACAGTTATCCGCATTGTTGGAGAACTGACAAGCCAATTCTATATTACCCACTCGATTCTTGGTTTATAAAAATCACCGAAGTTCGAGATAGAATGTTCGAACTCAACGAAACCATCAATTGGAAACCCAAAGCCACTGGCGAAGGTCGTTTCGGAAATTGGTTAAAAAACGCCAACGATTGGAATTTATCAAGGTCTAGATATTGGGGAATTCCGTTGCCAATTTGGAGAACCGAAGATGGAAACGAAGAAATCCTTATCGGTTCGGTGGAAGAATTATACAACGAAATCGAAAAATCAATTTCGGCTGGTTTTCAAACATCAAATCCGTTTTCAGGTTTCGAAATCGGAAATATGTCGGAAGAAAATTACGATTTAATCGATTTACATAAAAATGTTGTCGATAAAATTACATTAGTTTCGGCATCAGGAAAACCAATGAAACGGGAATCCGATTTGATAGATGTTTGGTTCGATTCGGGTTCAATGCCTTATGCACAATGGCATTATCCTTTCGAAAATAAAGATAAAATTGACGAAAACAAAGATTTTCCAGGAGATTTCATTGCCGAAGGTGTCGATCAAACTCGTGGTTGGTTTTATACGTTGCACGCTATTTCAACTTTAGTATTCGATAAAATATCCTATAAAAATGTAGTTTCAAACGGATTGGTTTTAGACAAAAATGGTCAAAAAATGTCTAAACGGTTAGGCAATGCTACCGATCCATTTACCACTTTAGCCGATTATGGAGCAGATGCAACACGTTGGTACATGATTTCGAATGCTAATCCGTGGGACAACTTAAAGTTTGATATTGAAGGTATTGCTGAGGTTCGTAGAAAATTTTTTGGAACTCTTTACAATACGTATTCTTTTTTCACTTTATATGCAAATATTGATAATTTTAATTATTCTGAACCTGAAATTCCGTTAAAAGAAAGACCAGAAATTGACCGTTGGATTTTATCGGAATTAAACACTTTGATTAAAAATGTTGACGAGTATTACTCTGATTATGAGCCAACTAAAGCCACTAGAGCCATTTCTGATTTTGTTCAAGAAAACTTAAGTAATTGGTATGTACGATTGTGTCGAAGAAGATTTTGGAAGGGCGAATATGCGCAAGACAAAATAGCTGCATATCAAACTTTGTACACTTGTTTATTAACAGTTTCCAAACTTTCGGCACCAGTAGCGCCATTTTATATGGATCAACTTTACAAAGATTTAACGAAAACAACACAATCGGAAGTGTTTGAGAGTGTACATTTGTCGAAATTTCCAGTTTCGGTTGAAAACTTTGTTGATAAATCGTTAGAGAGCCGAATGATGAAAGCGCAAACGGTATCGTCACTAGTTTTATCACTTCGAAAAAAGGAAATGATAAAAGTGCGTCAACCATTGCAAAAGGTAATGATTCCGATACTTGATGAAAGTCAGCGAGCAGAAATAGAAGCAGTTTCTGATTTAATAATGGCCGAAGTAAATGTTAAAGAAGTTGTACTTTTAGACGATGCTTCGGGTGTTTTGGTAAAGCAAATTAAGCCAAATTTTAAAGCATTAGGACCAAAGTTTGGAAAGGATATGGGATTGATTTCCAAAGAGATACAATCGTTTTCGCAAGATCAAATTAATGAAATTGAAAGCAAAGGAAGCATAAACATTGTTATTACAGGAAATAATGTAATTTTAACTTCTGAAGATGTAGAAATAATTTCTCAAGACATTCCGGGGTGGTTGGTTGCCAATTCAAACGGAATTACAGTAGCCTTAGACATTACAATATCCGAAGAATTAAAACAAGAGGGAATTGCAAGAGAACTAGTAAATAGAATCCAAAACATTAGAAAAGAATCTGGATTTGATATTACTGATAAAATTAAAGTTGAAATAGAAAGAAACGGTAATTTAGAAGTTGCAATTTCGAATAATAAAGAATACATAATGTCAGAAACTTTAACCGATGAGTTGTTTTTTGTAGATAATACTGTAAATGGAACGAAAATTGAGTTTGATGATATTAAAACAAACATATTAATTACCAAATAGACTTACAAATGAATATAACCGAAGATCAAGTACGCTATTCCGACACAGATTTAGCCGAATTTAAAGAAATTATTGTAAACAAAATTGCTAAAGCACAGTCCGATTTGGAACTAATTAAAAGTGCTTATATGAACGATTTAAATAACGGAACTGACGATACTTCGCCAACGTTTAAAGCCTTTGAAGAAGGAAGTGAAACAATGAGTAAAGAAGCCAATTCACAGCTAGCCATTCGTCAAGAAAAGTTTATTCGCGATTTAAAAAATGCACTTTTTCGTGTTGAAAGTAAAACGTATGGTGTTTGTAAAGTTTCTGGAAAATTAATTAGCAAAGATCGATTGCGAGTTGTACCTCATGCTACAATGAGTATTGAGTCAAAAAATGCTCAACGATAAATAGAAAAAAACAATTTACTAAATTCTAAATAGCAACAATTAAGTTAATTAATGTTGCTATTTAGGATTTATTTTTTTGAATTTTGTTATTTTTGCCTTTCAAACCCACTAAAATGAAACTTCGATATTCTGCATTTATTATATTTTTGATTTTATTAATTGACCAATTTTCTAAAATTTATGTAAAAACACATTTCTTTTACCAAGAATCGTATCAAGTATTAAGCTGGTTTAATATCACTTTTATTGAAAATAAAGGAATGGCTTGGGGAACCGAAATTCCAGGCCAATATGGAAAATTATTTTTAACAATTTTTAGAGTAATTGCTGTTTTTGCTATTGCGTATTGGCTTTGGGAATCTACTAGAAATAAAAAGTCGAATTTTTTATTGGTAGCTATTGCGTTTATTTTTGCTGGTGCAGTTGGCAATATTTTAGATTCTGTTTTTTATGGAGTTTTTTTTAACGAAAGCTCAACAAGTCAAATAGCTACTTTATTTGCCGAAAAAAACTACGGAACATGGTTTCACGGAAACGTAGTTGATATGTTCGATTTTCCTATTTGGGAAGGTTATTTGCCTACTTGGATACCTATTTGGGGCGGCGAGCCTTTTAGGTTTTTCAATGCCATTTTTAATTTTGCCGATTTTGCTATTTGTGTTGGTGTTGGCATTTTAATTGTTTTTAACAAAAAGGCTTTTGGAATTCACAAAAATGAATTAATACCAACTGGTGTAACACAATAATTTAAACGAATATCATTTACTGAAATATCTTTAATTTCGTTTTCTGGTTCAAAAAATGATAATCCAATTAAAATTGTTTCTTGTTTACATTTAAATAAAAATTTATCATAAAAGCCCTTACCATAACCCACCCGATTTCCAAATTTATCGTAGGCTAACAACGGTACAAAAATCACATTAATTTTATCAATAGGAACTTCAATTCCATTAATTGGCTCCGGAATTCCATATTCGTTTTTGGTAAATTTAGTATTGTCGGTTAGCAAAAAATGAGTCATTTCTATAGTTGAAAAAACTGATTTTGAAACCACAATTTCTTTGTCTTTTCCTTGTAAAATTTGCAGAATATATTCGGTATTTACTTCATTTTGTATTTCAATTGGCAAAAACAAATGATAATAGGTTTTATTCCAAATATCTAATTTCAGAATTTGATTTGCAATTTTAACGCTTTTTTCTTCAATTTCTTCTCTAGATAATTGATTCCTTAATGCTTTGTACTTAATTCGTAAATCATTTTTGTTCATCATTAATCAGTATTATCCAAATTTCCACCCGAAATATGATAAATAGCATCGCCTTCATAAACAATTGGTGAATAATTTGCATTAATTATGTAACCATCATTAGGTGCTTTTACTTTTTGTTCAAATTTGCCAAACGGATCAGTAATTTTTCCTAAAACATCTCCTTTTTTAACCAATTGCCCAATTAAATTTCCATCGTGAAGTAAACCCGAACATTTGGCACGAATCCACCCCGATTTTTCTATATAAATAGTAGGTTTTTCTTGTTTTTTAACTTCAAATTTATTGTCTAGCATCTGCAAATAGTTTAAAAAACGTTTTACTCCATTTATGGCTTCGTTGGCTACACTGTTATTAATATCCAATGATTTTCCGCCTTCAAAAAGTAACACTTTAACCCCTAATTTTGAGCTTGAACCTCGAAACGAACCTGCAATATTTTTGGAATACAATGTAAAAGGTGCGTCAAATATATCAGCAAGTTGTTTCAAATCTGGGTCGTTGGGCACAATTCGTATTTGTGGTGCGTTAAACCGGCTTGCACCACCTGCATGAAAATCTACTAAATAATCGACATTTGGCATAATTTCATTTAAAATATGAAAAGCAAATCGACTAGCCAAAGACCCACTTTTGCTACCAGGAAAAACCCGATTTAAATCACGACCGTCAGGAAACTCTCTTGATTTATTTACAAATCCAAATACGTTAACAATTGGAATACAAATTATGGTTCCTGTTTTTGGTTTGTTTATTTTTTGAGTTATAATTTGCCTAACTACTTCAACTCCATTAATTTCATCTCCATGAATTCCGGCCGAAAATAAAACTGTAGGGCCATCAATTTTAGAACGTTCAATAATTACTGGTATTTTTAATTTTGTTGTGGTATGCAAACGGGCAATTTCCATATCAATGGTTTTGCTTTCGCCTAGTTTAATCGATTCACCTAAAATTGTTAAATTTTTTGCCATATTTTATATTTTGTAAACACGAATTGCACGAATTTACACAATTTTGTTTCATTTTCATTTAAAAGTTTTCAGTTTTCAATTTTCAAAAAATTAATTCGTGTAAATTTGTGCAATTCGTGTTTTAAAAATTAATTTTGCTTAATGGATAATCCAAGTTTAGAACTTCAAATACAAACACTACCCGACAATCCGGGGGTGTACCAGTATTATGATAAAGAGGGAAAAATTTTGTATGTTGGAAAAGCAAAAAACCTAAAAAAAAGAGTCTCCTCTTATTTTAATAAAGTTCACGATCAAGCCAAAACTAATGTTTTAGTAAAAAAAATTGTAACTATTCTACATATTGTCGTCCCTACTGAAAGTGATGCACTTTTACTTGAAAACAATTTGATAAAAAAATTGCAACCTCGATACAATATTTTACTGCGTGACGATAAAACTTATCCTTGGATTTGTATAAAAAAAGAACCTTTTTCAAGAATTTTTCCAACACGAAAAATGATTAAAGACGGCTCGGAATATTTTGGTCCTTATACAAGTTTTAAAACCGTTGGTGTAATTTTAGATTTGATTAAAGAATTGTATCCGTTGCGAACTTGTAACTTCGATTTATCTGAAAAAAACATTGAAAATTATAAATTTAAAGTTTGTTTAGAATATCATATAGGCAATTGTAAAGGAGCTTGCGAAGGATTTGAATCGTTAGAAAATTATCAAAAACAAGTAAACGCTATTCGTGAAATTTTAAAAGGAAATTTTAAAGATTCG
>JAYUFJ010000387.1:0-3764 GCA_043738775.1 Flavobacterium sp.
GCCTGATAGAATATTTTAAAACGAATGTAGAAGAATAAAGAACACTCAAGTAAAAAAATACAATTCTAGTTTATTGACAGTGAAGCTACTTAGTAAATATTTAAATTATTCACTAAAAAAAGAAATGAAATAGTTGTAAATTATAGAATGAAAAGTTACATTTGCAACCGCAAAAAAGTTAAGTTCTTTGAGCATTATTGAAATTTTGGAGAGTTGCCTGAGTGGCCGAAAGGACATGTTTGCTAAACATGCGTATGGGAAACTGTACCAAGGGTTCGAATCCCTTACTCTCCGCTCATTAATTTTCGGGGTGTAGCGTAGCCCGGTTATCGCGCCTGCTTTGGGAGCAGGAGGCCGCAGGTTCGAATCCTGCCACCCCGACTTTTATTAGTTTTGTTCTAAAAACTTCTTTGGTTCCATAGCTCAGCTGGATAGAGCAACTGCCTTCTAAGCAGTAGGTCGAAGGTTCGAATCCTTCTGGGATCACAAAAAAAACCACTGTATTTAGTGGTTTTTTTGGTTTATAATATTAATTAATTTCGTCTATATCAATACCAAAACTATTTAAAAAAGCAACTGATTTTTCAATATCATAATGCAAAATTCGATCTTCTTTTACAAATGAAACTTCGTTTTTGTAAGATTTTAAAAACAATTCAATAAAATCGCCCGATTGCAAAGGTCGTCTAAATTCAATAGCTTGAGATGCATTCATTAATTCAATAGCAAGAATTCGTTCTAAATTTTCCATAATTTTAAGACATTTCGTAGCTCCGTTTGCACCCATACTCACATGATCTTCTTGCCCATTACTTGAAACTATACTGTCAATACTGGCTGGAGTTGCCAATTGTTTGTTTTGGCTTGCAATGCTTGCAGCAGTATATTGCGGTATCATAAAACCAGAATTCAAGCCTGGATTATCTACCAAAAAAGCGGGTAAATTTCGTAATCCAGATATTAATTGATAGGTTCTTCGTTCGGAAATACTACCCAATTCTGCCAAAGCAATCGACAAAAAGTCTAATGCTAATGCCAAAGGTTGACCATGAAAATTGCCTCCTGAAATAATTACATCACTTTCAATAAATATATTAGGATTGTCGGTAACCGAATTAATTTCGGTTTTAAATACTTTTTTTACATAATCAATAGTGTCTTTAGAAGCACCATGAACTTGCGGAATGCATCGAAATGAGTACGGATCTTGAACGTGTTCTTTGGGTTTCCCAATTATCTGGCTTCCTTTTAATAATTCTTTTATCCGTTTTGCAGTTACAATTTGTCCTTTGTGCGGCCGAATAAAATGAATTAATTCATTAAAAGGTTCAATACGTCCATCAAAAGCATCTAGTGAAATTGCCGAAATTAAATCGGCGAAATAGGAATACTTCATTGATTTTAAAATAATGAAACAACCATAGGCACTCATAAATTGAGTTCCGTTTAACAATGCCAAACCTTCTTTTGATTTTAAAACTAGAGGTTGCCAGTTCATTTTTTCAAGTACTTTTGTGGCTGGTTGACGGAATCCATCGTAAAAAACTTCTCCTTCGCCAATTAAAGGTAATGACAAATGTGCTAAAGGAGCCAAATCGCCACTCGCTCCCAACGAACCTTGTGTATAAATTATGGGTAAAATGTCGTTATTGTAAAATTCTATCAAACGCATTACCGTTTCTAGTTGAACCCCTGAATGTCCGTAACTTAAACTTTGAATTTTAAGTAAAAGCATTATTTTTACTATTTCGTTTGACACTTCATCACCTGTACCACAAGCGTGCGATTTTACTAAATTAGATTGTAATTTCGACAAGTTTTCATTGGAAATTTTTACGTTACAAAGTGAGCCAAAACCTGTATTTATTCCATAAATTGGAGTATCGGAAGTTGCTATTTTTTTATCTAAATACTCCCGACATTTTGTTATGTTTACAATTGATTCTTCGGACAAAGCCAAAGTTTTGTTTTGCAAAATTATCTCGTTTAAGGTTTCTAAAGTTAAAACATCCGAGCTTATATAGTGAATATTATTCATTGAAAATTAAATTTTATTTTAAATTTAGCATACAAAAGTAACTATTTAAAAGAGTTTAGAAAAGATTTTTTGTCATATCTGTTTTTTGACGAGGAATTAAAATGGCAATGTTAAATATTTATAAAGCTTAAATTATGTTGTCAATACCAAAGAGATAATTGGTTTTTTTGTTAGTTTGAATTAAGAAATAGTAAAACAACACAACTAAATTTGAATTCTGTAAATGATACATCCAATTAAATTTTAGGATTTTGTTCAATTAAATTTGTGTTTAAATTTAATTATTTTAATATGTCCCAAACAAAATTGAAATACAAAGAAAAATTGTCAATTTTTGGTAAATACTTTAATTGAATAGAACTAAATTACTACTAAAAATAATTATACCAATTCTAATTTTTTACTTAATTTAGCAATCTCAAAAAAAATAAAAAAGCAAAATGAAAAACACAGCATTAACGCATATTCACGAAAGTTTGGGTGCAAAATTAGTTCCGTTTGCGGGTTACAATATGCCAGTTTCTTATGAAGGCGTCAATGCAGAACACGAAATTGTTCGAAATGGAGTTGGTGTTTTTGATGTTTCGCATATGGGTGAATTTTTGTTAAGTGGTAAAAATGCTTTGGCTTTGATTCAAAAAGTAACATCAAATGATGCATCAGTTTTGGAAATTGGACGAGCGCAATACTCGTGTTTGCCTAATAATAATGGAGGAATTGTTGATGATTTAATTGTTTACAGAATCAAAGAGAATGAATATTTGCTGGTAGTAAACGCCTCGAATATTGAAAAAGACTGGAATTGGATATCGCAACACAATAATTTGGAGGTTGAAATGAAAGATTTGTCAAACGATTATTCATTGTTGGCTATTCAAGGTCCAAAAGCTGTTGAAGCAATGCAATCGTTAACTTCAATTGATTTATCAGCAATTAAATACTATCATTTTGAAGTAGCTGATTTTGCAGGAATTGAGCACGTAATTATATCTGCAACTGGTTACACTGGCTCGGGCGGCTTTGAAATTTATTGCAAAAATAGCGAAGTAGAACAAGTTTGGAATAAAGTTTTTGAGGCTGGAAAAGCATTCGGAATTAAGCCAGTTGGCTTGGCAGCGAGAGATACATTGCGATTAGAAATGGGATTTTGTTTGTACGGAAATGATATAAACGATTCAACTTCTCCTTTCGAGGCAGGTTTGGGTTGGATTACTAAATTTAATAAAGATTTTACGAATTCTGAAAATTTAAAAGCCCAAAAAGAAGCTGGAATTAGTCGAAAATTAGTTGGTTTTGAATTGACAGAACGTGGAATTCCACGTCACGATTATGAAATTGTTGACAAAGAAGGCAACAAAATAGGTGTTGTAACTTCGGGTACAATGTCGCCGAGTATGAATAAAGGTATAGGTTTGGGATATGTAACTACAGAATTTTCTGGGGTTGATAGCCAAATTTTTATTCAAATTAGAAATAATAATGTGGCTGCAAAAGTTGTTAAGTTGCCTTTTTATAAAAAATAATCAATTACAATTTCATAAAGCAATTACAATTTCTAAAAATATGAAAATTTAATATTGATTTTTGCAAAAATTAAAATAAAAAATGGGAAGAGCTTTCGAATTTAGAAAAGGAAGAAAAATGAAACGTTGGTCGGCAATGGCTAAGGCGTTTACACGAATAGGAAAAGATATTGTAATGGCGGTTAAAGAAGGAGGTCCAAACC
>JAYUFJ010000388.1:0-3761 GCA_043738775.1 Flavobacterium sp.
GTAAAAGTGTGATAGCGCAACATATCCATAACACCAACCGCAGGTAATGCTACTTTCATCAAATCGGGGCGTTGTGTCATTACAGCACCTACTAAAAGCCCACCGTTCGAACCTCCTTTTATAGCTAAATAATTGCTTGAGGTATAGTTTTCTTTAATTAAAAATTCTGCAGCAGCAATAAAATCATCAAATACATTTTGTTTTTTGGTTTTAATTCCTGCATCGTGCCATTTTTTTCCATATTCGCCACCACCTCGCAAGTTAGCAACAGCATAAACGCCTCCGTTTTCTAGCCAAATAGCGTTTCCAATGCTGAAAGCTGGTGTTAAGCTAATATTAAATCCTCCGTAACCGTAAAGAATTGTTGGGTTTTTCCCATTTAATTTTGTTCCTTTTTTATAGGTAATTATCATAGGAATTTTGGTTCCATCTTTTGAAGGATAAAAAACTTGTTTGGATTCGTAATCATCGCCATTAAAAGCAACTTTTGGTTTTAAATACAATTTTGAAATTCCTGTTGCAATGTTATAATTATAAATTGCCCCGGCAGTTGTATAATTGGTAAAGGTGAAAAACAATGTTTTTTCTTCTTTTTTTCCATTAAAGCCACTAATAGTTCCTAAACCAGGTAACTTAACTTCACGAACCAATTTTCCGTTTAGGTCGTATTGTTTAATTACAGAAACAGCATCTTTCATATACTCGGCAAAAAGATTGTCTCCGCCAGTAGAAATTGTTAAAACGTTTTCGGTTTCTGGAATAAAATCAATCCAATTTTTTATACTTGCATTAGTAGCTTTTGCAGTAACTACTTTTTTATTTGGCGCATTAAAATTGGTTAAAATTAAAAAGGTTTCTCCTTTGGTTTCAATTACATCATTATCGGTTTCAAAACCAGTTACCATAGTTTGAATTTCACTTTTTGGGTTTTTCAAATCTTTAAAATAAAGTTCATTTCCTGAAGTTGAATTAGATGCTGAAATGAATAAGTAATTTTCATCTTCGGATACATAGCCACCCACATAACGACGTTTTTCTTTATCTCCAAAAATTACTTTGTCGGTATTTTGATTGGTTCCTAAGATGTGAAAATAAAGTTTATGTTGGTCGGTTTTTGCCGAAAGTTCACTGCCTTTGGGCTTTTCGTAGCTGGAATAATAAATTCCTTCGTTACCTTTCCAGGCCAAGCCACTAAATTTAACATCTACCAAACCGCTCCCAATTTTGGTATTGGTTTTGGCATTTAAAAAAATTACTTTTCGCCAATCGCTTCCCGCTTCCGAAACTGAATAAGCTACCAACGAACCATCTTTTGAAAAACTAACATTATCAAGTGATGTTGTGCCGTCAATTGAAAAAGTATTGGGGTCTAAAAAAACAGTTTCAACACCTTTTGCATCTTTTCGATATAATACCGACTGATTTTGTAATCCATTATTTTTATAAAAGTAAGTAAAATCGCCCTCTTTAAAAGGAGCTGTAATTTTTTCGTAATTCCATAATTTTGTCATTCGGGCTTTCAAGGCATCCCGATAAGGAATTTTTGATAAATAATCATAAGTAACTACATTTTCGCTTTTAACCCAAGCCACTGTTTCGGGCGACTTGTCATTTTCGAGCCAACGGTAAGGGTCGGAAATTGGTGTGCCAAAATAGTTGTCAACTTGAGTTCCTTTTGGCGTTTCAGGATAAGTTAATTTGGTTTGAGCATTCATTATTGCTGAAAAAATAGTTACGGATAAAAGGATTGTTTTTTTCATATTGGTTTGTGTTGGTTAACAAATGTAAGTAAATTTTTGATTTTTATCAACAGTAGTAATATCAAAATAAGCAAAATAAAAAAGACGTTCCATAATTTTGAAACGTCTTTAAAATTTTATATTTTTGAAAAAATAACTGCCCAGAAAAAGACTCTTTTACTAACCAAACCACTGAATTTTCAAAAAAAACTTTTCTCAAGGGCAGTATTTTGTTTTTTTAAATTCCAAAATTAATTCCAAAAACAATGTTTCGTCCTATGTTTGGAATTCCATCATTTTTAAGTCTGGAAAGATGTGAAATATAATTTCTGTTTAATAAATTATTCGCATTTAAGCTCAAATTAAAAAAAGTTTTTCCAATAATTACTTTTCCGCCAATTCCTAAATTGACAAGAGTATAATCATTGGAAGGAGTTTCGAAAGCGCTTGTCCTTTTCTGGTTTAATGTGTGTTCTACATTTATCATAGCAAAACCATCTTGAAACCATTTGGTAGATTTTAAATCAAATCGTACTATTGAATTTAATTTATTTGCAGGAATCAATGGTAAGTTATTTCCATTCGATTGTTTTGCTAAAACGCTTTCAAAACTAGTTGTAAAATGCAACCAATCTAGCGGATGTGGATGAAAATGAATTCCTGCTTCACCACCAAATAAGTTGGCATTGTTTTGCAAATAATCATAAACGTCAAACCCGTCAATTTGATTTCCGTTAGGCGAAATATAAATGTAGTTGTTAATTTTGTTATAAAACCCGTTAGCAAACCATTCAAGATGTGTCACTTTATATTCTAAATTCAAATCAAATTGAATGTTTTGTTCGCTTTTAAGTTCAATATTCCCTTTTTCGTATCGAATGGTTCCGTCGTGAACACCGTTGGAACTCAATTCAAAAATGTTTGGCGCTCTAAAACCCGAAGCCACATTTAAACGTAAAATGGTAGCTTTATTTAAGTTGGTTTTGTATCCTAATGAAGCATTAAAGCTGTTAAACTTTCGATCAATTGGAAATAAATAACCTTGTTCACCAAAAGTTCCGAATTCGGTACTTGTAATTTTTCTAACATCGTAACGAACTCCGCCTTGAATAACGTTTTTTTCAAAATCGTATCGAGCTGTTCCAAAAAAACCTAGATCTTTGGTAGTTGCATCTGGAATTAAAAATTCGGTACCAATGTTAGTATTTGTTTGATTTAATCCTTGAGCACCAACAATTAATGCTAAATTACCCAATTTTGGTAAATGGTACTTTACATCATAATTTAATGTTTTTAAAATCCAGTTGGAACCTGGAATGTCGGTTTCTGGAAATTCGGCTCTATCATTATAAATATATCCAACATTTAAATCTAATTTTGAATTGGGTAAATACACTACATTATTTAAACTCAATAAATGATTAAAAACTGCTTGGCGTGGATATTGGGGTGTTTTTTCATTGGTTTGTTCGGAAAATCCAGCATCGGGAATACCTAGTTTTAATTGATTATAATTGTATCTAAACTCTGATGAAAAGTTTTTATCACTGTAACCAACTCCTGTTTTAAAATCGAGTTCGCTATAACGAGTATTGGTTACTTTTGTACTATCGTTTTGGACTCGTTCACCAGTTTTATAATCGCCGTGAACCGTATTACTAAAACGGGCTAAAAGCTTAAATCGCTCACCCGAAGTTTTAAAGCCTGCTCCAATTTTATTTCCATTGGTGTTCGAAAATGATCGGTAACCAAAATCGGTCGAAATAGAATTGGATTTTGCAAATTTTTCGGGATTAAAATAAAGTACTCCACCCAACGCATCTGATCCGTAGAGTAACGATGCTGGCCCTTTTATAACTTCAACGCTTTCTATTCCGTCGTCATTTAATCCTAAACCATGTTCGTCGCCAAACGCTTGATTTTCAAGCCGAACACCTTGTGAATAAATTAATACTCGGTTGGCACTTAACCCACGAATTACGGGTTTTCCGATTGAAACTCCTGTAGAAATTTGTGAAACTC
>JAYUFJ010000389.1:0-10410 GCA_043738775.1 Flavobacterium sp.
GCACGTTCAATAGTTTTTAATGCCGTAGCATCGCAAAAATAAAACTCGAAATTAAATTTATATTGTTTTTTTACCGATTCAATTGTTTTTGGCGACGAACCAGTCATAGCAATTACTTTATAGCCTTTTGTTTTGGCTAAATCTTCCAACGCATTTAATTTATTTAATCCTTTACTATCTGATTTCAACAAATCGTATGCAACAAATATTAGTAATTTTGGTTCCTTTAAAAATTCTTCTTTATAATCAGAACCTCCTAATTCCATTGCAAAATCGTGAATTGGTGGTTTATAACCCTCAACCAAAACCTTGTCAATTCTATCTATAAATTTTGCTCCTTTCGGAATCAAATTCAACTGCTTATCAGTAAACTCTTTTTTAACGCCGTTTACTTCATAAATAAAAAGCATTTGCGTTACTGGCTTTGGCGCACTATCTGGAATTTTCATTCCTTCGAAAATGTTTTTTCCAACGGCATACGGACGAAAATCTTTTAAAGGATTGTGATTTAAAACCCAATATCCCATAAAACAAGATGCCAAAATACTTAATAAAGCCAAAACATTTTGAATTTTATTCGAAAACAAAGGTTTAACAAGTTTTTTATTGAAAAACAAAATTAAGATGAAAAATAATAAAACCAAATCTTTTGAAAATGATTGCCAAGGAGTCAATTTTAAAGCATCACCAAAACAACCACAATCTTTAACTACATCAAAATAAGCCGAGTAGAACGTTAAAAAGGTAAACAAAACTATCAATAAAAGCAAACAGTTTACAGTAAATTTCGATTTGAATCCGATTAATAAAGCTACGCCAAAAACGACTTCTATAATTACCAGAAATAAAGCAATTGCAAGGGCAAATGGAGTGAAAATAGGCATATTAAAAACGGGTTCACTAAAGTATTCAACCAGTTTATATGAAAATCCAATTGGGTCGTTTAATTTGATTAATCCGGAAATAATAAATAAAATTCCAACGAAAATACGGGAGAATTGAGTAATTGTGTTTTTCATTTTTTTACTGATATTTAACTCCAATAGAGTTTGTGCTTTTTAACAACAAATTTAATTTTTTAAATGGTATTGGCTTTGGTTAATAATTGTTATTAACTAAACTTCATTAAAATTAAAGCGAAAACCGAATAATTTATCATATCTTGATAGTTAGCATCAATACCTTCGGATACTAAAGTTTTTCCTTTATTATCTTCAATTTGTTTCACTCGAAGTAATTTTTGAAGAATCAAATCGGTTAATGAATTAATACGCATTTCGCGCCAAGCCTCACCGTAATCGTGATTTTTATCCTCCATTAGGGTTTTGGTTTGTGTAACTTTTTGGTCAAATAAACTTATGGCATCTTCAACATCTAAATCTGGTTGATCGGCAATACCATTTTCAATTTGAATTAATGCCATTATTGAATAATTAATAATTCCAACAAATTCACCTGTTTCATCTTCATCCACTTTTCTAACTTCGTTTTCTTGCAAACTACGAATTCGTTGTGCTTTTATGTAAATTTGGTCGGTTAAAGATGGTAATCTCAAGATGCGCCAAGCACTGCCATAATCTTTCATTTTTTTGATAAACAATTCGCGGCAAATGCCAATTACTTTATCATATTCTTGCGAAGTATTGTTCATTAAATTTTATATTTGTAACTAATTTTCAAAAGTACAGATTTTTTTTTGAAACCAAAAATCGAAAACTAAAAACAATGACAATAAATTGCAAAGGAACTTTAATCGATTTATCATCCCCAAAAGTGATGGGAATTTTGAATTGTACTCCAGATTCTTTTTATGATGGTGGAAAATTTAAAAATGAAACCGATATTATAAATCAGGTTGAAAAAATGCTTTTTGAAGGTGCTGCTTTCTTGGATATTGGCGCTTATTCGAGCAAACCCGGAGCCAATTATGTATCTGAAACAGAAGAAATCAATCGATTGCTGCCTGTAATTAATTTGATTTTGAAGTATTTTCCGAAAATTATTATTTCTATAGACACATTTAGAAGCCAAGTTGCCAAAAAAGCGGTTGAAAACGGTGCAGCATTAATAAACGACATTTCTGCAGGAAGTCTAGATGAGAATATGATGAAAACTGTCGGTGAATTACAAGTGCCCTACATTATTATGCACATGAGAGGAACTCCTCAAACAATGCAAAGTTTGACTTGTTATGAAAATATAACCAAAGAATTGTTATTTTATTTTTCAGAAAAAATTGCTCTGGCTCGAAGTTATAAAATAAATGATTTAATTATTGACCCAGGTTTTGGTTTTGCAAAAACAATAGATCAAAATTATGAAGTATTGAATAAACTTGAATTATTTAAATTTTTAGAATTGCCCATTTTAGCAGGAATTTCAAGAAAATCAATGATTTATAAAGTTTTAGAAACCTCGGCATACGAAAGTTTAAACGGAACTACTGTTTTAAACACCATAGCGCTGCAAAAAGGAGCAACTATTTTAAGAGTACACGATGTAAAAGAAGCAATTGAAACCATTAAATTACTAAATTTTGCATTTCTTAAATCGTAAATAAATGAATCGTAAATTTTAAATTTTACTGATGATGATAAGGTTCGTTTTTTAAAATTGTAAATCCTCGATACAATTGTTCAATTACAAAAAGCCGAACCATTTGATGCGAAAATGTCATTTGAGACAACGAAACTTTACCTTGTGCTTTTTTATAAACTTCTTCAGAAAAACCATAAGGACCACCAATAACAAATACTAAATTTTTGATACCAGCATTCATTTTTTTTTGTAAATAATTTGAAAAACCTATACTAGAAAAAGTTACACCATTTTCATCTAATAAAATTAATTGATCTGTTGGAGTTAGTTCATTTAAAATTAATTCTCCTTCCTTTTCCTTCTGTTGACTTTCGGAAAAGTTTTTTACGTTTTTAATATCTGGAATAATTTTTAAATCGAATTTTACATAAAATGATAATCTTTTTGAATAATCATCAATTATTGTTTGCAAATTTTTATTGTCTGTTTTACCGATTGTTAAAAGTTTTATATTCATTACAAAATTTTTGATTAAAAATTAGCTACAAAAAAGATTTTTATAGATAAGAAAAATTGTCAAAACCTTAATTAGGTTCCTATAAAGGCTTAAATATTTGATTATAATAAGTAATTTAAATTTGTTAAAGAACTTAAAAATAAAATACAAAAATTGTTGTTACTGTTTTCACTATTTTTGAATTAAATTTGTATAAAAATATGAAAAAATTGAATGCAAAGACCAAATCTTATACAGACCAACTTGGAAACATTTACTTTTTCGAAAAAACACCAATTAGAATTGTTTCATTAGTGCCTTCACTAACCGAATTACTTGTTGATATGGGTTTAGAAGAAAACCTTGTTGGAATCACTAAATTTTGTGTTCATCCAAATCATTTATTAAAATCAAAAACTAAAATTGGAGGAACAAAAAAAGTCGATTGTGAAAAAATTATACTACTAAAACCTGATATTATTATTGCTAATAAAGAAGAAAACACACTAGAAATAGTTGAAGAATTATCAAATATTTGCCCTTTTTGGGTAACTGATATTGTTACGATTGACGATTCATTAAAAACGATTCAAGATTTTGGAGAAATTTTTGAAAAGCAAACCGAAGCACAAAATTGGATTGAAAAAATAAAAGTTGCACAAAACGATTTTAAAATTTTCATTCAAAACAAAACAATTTTAAAAGTAGCCTATTTAATTTGGGCAAATCCATATATGGTTGCCGGAAAAGAAACATTTATTCATCAACTTTTGATATTAAATAAGTTTCAAAATAGTTTTGAAAATCAAAATCGATATCCAGAAATAGAACTACAAGATTTGAAAAATGCAGATTTGATTTTGCTTTCTTCGGAACCATTTCCCTTTAATGAAAAACACGCAAAAAAAATTCAAAAATTTGCAATAAAATCTAAAATAATTCTTGTTGATGGAGAAATGTTTTCGTGGTACGGTAGTAGGTTATTTAAAGCTTTTGAGTATTTTAAAAAACTTCATGCGTAAATCTAAAATTATTATTTAATTTAGCAAAAAATTACAAAGTGATAAATTACACGATTTATAAAAATGAAACTAGTGCCGATTGGGTAACATTTGTACACGGAGCTGGCGGAAGTTCATCGGTATGGTTCAAGCAAATTCGTGAATTTCAAAAACACTTTAATATTTTATTACTCGATTTACGTGGTCACGGAAGTTCAAAATCGACTATTCAAAATGCAATTAAACAAAAATATACTTTTACTGCAATTGCAAATGATATTGTTGAAGTTATAGAATATTTAAAAATTGAAAAATCACATTTTGTAGGAATTTCATTGGGTTCAATCGTAATACGCCAATTAGCAGAAATGCGTCCAGAAAAAGTAAAATCAATGATTTTTGGTGGTGCTATTTTAAAAATGAATTTTCGTTCGCAAATTTTAATGCGAGTGGGTAATGTTTTTAAATATGTTTTACCTTATTTAATGCTTTATAAATTATTTGCATTTGTAATAATGCCAAAAAAAAACCACAAACAATCAAGACTACTTTTTATTAACGAAGCCAAAAAATTATATCAAAAAGAATTTATAAAATGGTTTAAACTTACTGCCGAAATTAATCCAGTTTTAAAATGGTTTCGTCAAGTTGAACTCAATATTCCAACACTTTATGTAATGGGTGAAGAAGATTATATGTTTCTTCCAATAGTTCGTAAAGTTGTTGAAAAACACTATAAATCGTCATTATTAATTGTAATCGAAAATTGTGGGCATGTAGTAAATATTGAACAGCCATCAATTTTTAATAATGAAGTTTTAGATTTTTTAAAAAAAACTAAAATTAATTAATTTTTTAAAAAGTTCAATATTTCAATATAAATGTAATTTAGCTTTTTTGGAATAACTTCATTACCTCTTCTTTGGTCAATGTTTCAGAAATCCCCGATGGAACAGACTCTTTAGTAAATAACATAAACTGAAAGGTTATTTTATTTAATTCTACTCCATAATGTAACCAAACATAATTATTTGGCAATTCTAATTTTGTGTCTTTTAACGGATTTGAAGTAAAACCATTTAAAATCATCGTATATAAAGTTGCATAATCATTATTAATATTTTTAAACGAAAACTTTTTCATAGTAGTCAATTCGTCATCTTCACCTTTAATTCCCATAAAATAGATCGAATATTCGGTGCCAATTTTTTGAATTCGAAAATTATTTACACGTCCTAAGTTTTCAATTGGTACGATTTCAACAACTTTAATTTGACTGAAACAAATAATACTAAAAAATAAAATGCAAATGGTTGTAATTTTTTTCATAATTAATTGATATTAAGATTTTTAGGTTTAATTAAAATATTTAAAATAAAACTATTATTGATTATGTAATAATACTATAATTTTTACAGTTATTCAACAATAATTTAAATTAATATTAAAAAAAAATGCCTCCGCTCAAAACAAAGGCAAATTTAAATCTATGTACAAAACTAACTAACTTTTGCAAAAATACAACCAAATTGACTTTTTAATGTTAACTCAATGTTATTGTTAATTGTTTGATAGTTAAAATTTTACTAAAATTATTTATGCTTTAAAAACAAATTAACATAATTTAAGTTATTTTGTAGATTACTGAATTGCTGTTCAATTAAAGATAAATTTTAGTGTAACTCATTTAAATATAAAATCAAATTTTAAATGAAAAAGTTCCATTCTAATATAAAGAATGAAACTTTTTTTGTGGGGAGAGCAGGATTCGAACCTGCGAAGTTTACACAGCAGATTTACAGTCTGCCCTCGTTGGCCGCTTGAGTATCTCCCCGAATTGGTGTGCAAATATAATAACACTTTTTTGGTTTGCAAATTTATTTTACTTTTTTAAACAACTATTTTTAACATTTAAAGTAATCTTTTGGAAATGAATTATATAAAAAAATCTCCCGAAGGAGATTTTAATTTATTTTGATAATAATTCTGATATTTTAATTCTTAGGTTTTCGCCTTGTAAATCTTTTGCAATAAATTTTCCATTGGCATCCAATAAAAATGTAGTCGGTATTTGTTCCACATGATATAATCTTGCAATTGGGTCATCCCACTCTTTAAGATTAGAAACTTGAGTCCAAGAAATTTTATCTTTAGCGATTGCTAGTTTCCATTTCTCAAGATTATTGTCTAATGAAACTCCAATTATATTCAACCCTTTGTTGTGAAACTCATTGTAAATTGAAACTACATTCGGATTTTCTTTTCTACAAGGTCCACACCATGAAGCCCAAAAATCAATAATTGTAATTTTACCTAATGATTGTTTCAATGATATTGTTTCTCCAGTTGGGCTTTTAGCCGAAAAATCGGGAGCAACTTTACCAAGGTCACTTCATTTTGATATTCCTGAAGCAGAAGAAACTGGATTTGCTAATTTTGCTAATTTATCTTTTATTGACAAACCAATTTTGGTTTTCTTTAAATCAGAATCCAAACTATTGTAAATTTTCTTGATTTTTTCTGCATCTGGAGCTGGAATATTAAACATACCTTCAACAATTAATGCCGTCAAAAACGATTTTGGGTGTGCCTCGGCATAAACGGTATACATGTTTGAAGCCTCTTTTTGCATTTCATTATATTCCTTCATTAAACGATTGATTACAACAGTATCTTTTTTCTGTTGGGCTTCGTTCATTGCAGCCATATTTTTGGTTTGAAAATCCATTAATTTCTTTTGGATTACTTTTTGACTTTTTTCACTGTCTTTTTTGAAAGTTGTAAACTCGTCATTATTATATGTTCCTTTAACTGTAGTTTTATTAATACTATCTTTATCAACTACAACTTTAATTTCACCTTCTTCCAAAATAAACCCGATTTTAGATTCTGGCTTAGCAATTTGCAAAACATTAAATGTTGGTTCGGTAGTTTTTCCTTTTAATTCAAATTTTCCACCTTTAATTTTGGTTGAATCTATGGCGATAATCATGCCAGTGGTGGCATCTTGACGTTGTAAAATTACTGTTTTACCATCTTCAACGCCTTTTGCAGTTCCTGAAATCAAAAACTCATTTTTCTTTACTTTGTTACACGAAAATACAACTAATGCAATCGATGCAATTAAAACTATTCTTTTCATTTTTATGTTAATTAATTTTTGCAAAAGTATTTAAAAATTTAATATTTGCCTATTTTTTATGATTTATTTAGATTTATAAGTAAATAAATGATTTAACAACATTAATTTTATATCTATACAAGCTAAAAAGAGTTAAATTTGTTTTCAAATTATTACATTATGATGAATAAAATACTTTTGTTTATAGCCATTTTTACTTTTTTTGTTTCAAAAGGGCAAGTTGTTATTAATGAAGTTGATGCTGATAATCCTGGAACAGATACTAAGGAGTTTGTAGAATTAAAATCTGCAACACCAAATTTTTCGTTGAATGGTTATGTTTTGGTTTTTTTTAACGGAAACAGCAACGGATTGGGTAAAAGCAGCTATTATGCTATAGATTTAGATGGCTTAGTAACCGATATAAATGGAATAGTTCATATAGGGAATTCAAGCGTATCTCCTACTCCATCACGTTTATTTACAGATGCAACGATGCAAAATGGACCCGATGGTGTTGGTCTTTATTTAGGTGATGCTATCGATTTTCCTTTATTGACAATTGCAACAAGCACCAACTTGATCGATGGAGTTACTTACACGGGAACATCAACTTTAGCAACTGCATTAATGTCTGTTTTTGGAACAACTTTTTGTCCGAACGATTTTCAAGCTTCAAATTCAATTTCAAAATCTATACAACGAAAAAACGATGGCACATATGAAGTTAAAATTCCAACTCCAGGGGTAAATAATGATGGGACTGGAATAGTTTTAAATTATGTAACCACTACTTCAAATGTAACATCTTTAATTGAAGGTCAAAATTTAATAGTAACTTTTACCACCTCACAACCCGTTTCAGGAACTCAATTAACTTTAAATTTATCATTAAACAATGGTACTTTTACATCCGCAGATTATTCTGGAAACACTACTGTTACAATTCCTGTTGGTTCCTCTTCTGGTTCAACAACAATTTTGATTTTAAATGATGGCATTAATGATGGTGATGAGGATTTGAAAATAACTTTATCGGTCTTACCTTCAAACTATTCATTATTTAATAACAATCAAATTATACGAGTTGAAAATATAAATTTTGTAGTTTCTAATTTTGGTTCACCATTAAACCCAACTTACGGAAATGTTTCAAGCACTGCTCCAGCAGGATATTACAGTTCGATTGAAGGTTTATCGGGAGCCAATTTAAAACAAGCTTTGCAAGATATTATTGCTAACCCAGCAGTTGTGCATGCTCATAATTACGGCGATATTTACGACATTTTAAAAGTTGCCGACCAAAACCCTGCCAATTCAAACAAAGTTTGGTTGATGTATGTTGAGCAACCTCGTTCCAAAATTGATATTCAAGAAGGAAATACTAATATTGGAAAATGGAATAGGGAACACATTTATGCTCAATCTCGTGGTGGATTTGCCGATGCTACTTCAAACATACCCGATGGGATAAATATTTGGTTGCCTACAAGTGCCAATGATATTTTAGCAGGTCACGCAGATGCGCATCATTTGCGTGCCGAAGACGGTCCAGAGAACACATCGAGAAGCAATCGAAATTACGGTATAGATTACAACGGCCCAGCAGGAAGTCTAGGAAGTTGGCACGGTGATGTAGCTCGATCCTTATTTTATATGGCGGTACGTTACAATGGATTAAGTGTCATTAATGGAAACCCAGCCGATTCTCCTACAACTACAGGATCAATAGGCGATTTAGCTTCACTTTTAATTTGGAATCAAGCCGACCCACGAGATGATTTTGAAATGAATCGAAATAATTATATTTACACTTGGCAAGTAAACAGAAATCCTTTTATTGATTATCCTAATTTGGCTAACTACATTTTTGGATCAAATTACGGCCAACCTTGGTTTTCGACACTTTCTTCATCAACTTTCGATAGTAATACAATTTCATTTTATCCAAATCCTACAACTAATTTAGTTTCAATTTCTGGATTAACAAACAATGGTAATGTACAACTATTTTCTGTTTTAGGAATCAAAGTTTTAGAACAAAATATTGAAAATGATACTAGTTTGGATGTTTCAAATTTAAGTTCAGGTGTTTACTTAGTTAAAATTGTGTCCGATTATAAATCGTTTGAAACAAAATTAATCATTAAGTAAAGTTTCATCTACATTGTTTTTTTGAAACATATATATCATTACTATTATATGTGGAAAAGTTATTGCTGCCAAAAAACAAAAAAATAAAGCTTGAAAAAGTTTTTTATCTTTTAAAAAGTAAAATAAAATTCCAATACCAATTAAAGATACTATCCAATACAATGCCGCCGATTTACAGTACAAAAGAAACGTTTTTTTGTTCCAATTTCCATATAAATATCTAACCTGAATTATTAATGAAGGAATGCTGTGCCAAAATACAAAATAAATAGCAAAGCCCCACAACAATGAAGCAACTTTAAAAATTATAGAAAAAACTACCAACAAAAAAGTTTCTAAAATCAAAATATTTTTAATTTTTTTTGTTTTTAAAAATAAAATTAGAGTAGTAATTGCCAATAAAAGTGCAACTATTTTAAAAGTTATTTTAATATAAAACTCCGATATAGGGTAATTTGTAATTTCAAAAACAATTATTTTTACTTCTTTCG
Source organism: Flavobacterium sp. (assembly GCA_043738775.1). Classification (GTDB taxonomy): domain Bacteria; phylum Bacteroidota; class Bacteroidia; order Flavobacteriales; family Flavobacteriaceae; genus Flavobacterium. Next base: position 9,802 of record JAYUFJ010000389.1, read on the forward strand.
AATGAAATTGAAATAATAAAAGTAAAATAAAACTTCCATAAATTATCACAAATAAATTAATCAATTTACTATCTGTTTCAAGTTTAAATAGCCAATGTTGTTCACCAAAATGATAAGCGCTAATTAAAACAAATACTAAAACTCCTAGAATTGGAAAAAGATATAACAAGCAAACTGTACTAAAAACTGTCACTAAATAGAATAAAAGGTTTTTAAAATAGGAAGTAGAATCGTTTTTACCCTGCATTTTGTTTAAGATTACTAAATCGTTTGCACCATGTAAAATACCGAAGCTAAAAACTAATAAAAATGCCGTTAACATCTGTAATTGTTCCGTAAGAAAGCCACTAAGCCAAATAAAGAAAAAACTAATAACAATTGCGAATCTCTGAAATTTCATAAAAATAAATTAAACATATTATAAATTTTAATATAAAAATTTAAATTAAATGTAAAAGTAAGATTTTATTTCATTATTTTTGTTAAACAAAATTAATTAATAAAAAACATTATGCTTAATTTATCTTTACTATTAACCAACATGGTTAGAATGGAATCAAATGATTACATTGGTTTCACATTTTTCGTAGGCTGTATGGCTATGATGGC
>JAYUFJ010000390.1:0-3753 GCA_043738775.1 Flavobacterium sp.
CGAAGCATTAGAATATTTCAAATTAGATAAAACAAAAAAAACACTTTTAATTCTTGGCGGAAGCCTTGGTTCTAGAAGAATAAATCAATTAATTGCAAATCAAATTGAGGCAATAACCAATCAAAATATTCAGGTTATTTGGCAGTGCGGTAAATTATATTTAAATGATTATAAATCGTTTTCAAAAAATGTTAACGTTCAAGTAACCGATTTTATCGACAGAATGGATTTGGTTTACGCTGCAACCGATTTTGTGATTTCTCGTGCAGGAGCATCATCAGTTTCGGAATTGTGCTTAGTTGGCAAACCAGTGCTGTTTATTCCATCTCCAAATGTAGCCGAAGACCATCAAACTAAAAATGCAATCGCTATAGTTGAAAAAAATGGAGCAATTTTATTAAAAGAAACCGAATTGGATGAAAAATTTCAAACTGTTTTTTTAAATTTAATTCACAACGAAAATTTGCAAAATCAATTATCCGAAAACATAAAAAAATTAACAAAACCTAAAGCCACTACTGATATTGTTGATGAAATCGTGAAGTTGTTAAATTGAAATTGTTACCGTTTAAAAATAATTAAATACTATTTAAAGCCTTTAAGTAAAAAAATAATGAACTTAAACCAAATAAAAAATGTGTATTTCATAGGCATCGGAGGAATCGGAATGAGTGCCCTGGCACGTTATTTTCAAAACATTGGAAAAAGCGTTTCGGGTTACGACAAAACGCCAACTCCGTTAACGAATGAATTGATTTCGGGCGGTATGAACATTCATTTTGAAGATAATATTGGCTTAATTCCGAAAAATTATTTTGTAGAAAACACTTTAGTTATAATTACTCCAGCCGTTCCAAAATCACATTCGGAGTGGAATTATTTTTTAGAAAGAGAATATGAAGTAAAAAAACGCGCCGAAGTTTTAGGTATTATTACCAAAGATACTTTTTGTTTTGCAGTTGCCGGAACACACGGAAAAACAACAACTTCAAGTATTTTAGGACACATTTTGTTCGAATGTGGTTATGATGTAACTGCTTTTTTAGGCGGAATTGTTGAAAACTACAATTCTAATTTAATAGGAAACGGAAAAACAATTTCAGTTGTTGAAGCCGACGAATTTGACCGTTCGTTCTTGCATTTGCATCCCAATATTGCCTGTGTAACTTCTATGGACGCTGATCATTTGGATATTTATGGCGATGCAAAAAGTATAGAAAAATCATTCCGAGAATTTGCCGATAAGGTAACAGATAAAACGCAAATATTTGTTCCTGAGGGAATGGATTTAGCAGGTTTAACAGTTGCGATAAATAAAGAAGCAAATTTTGAGATAAAAAATATTCAAATAAAAAATAGTTCCTATGTTTTTGAAGTTCAAACTCCAAATGAATTAATTTCTAACGTAGCTTTTAATTTGCCCGGTCATCATAATTTAATGAATGCATTAATGGCAATTGCAATGGCAAAAACTTACGGTGCTGATTCTGAAAAAATCAAAAATGCCCTAGCAAGTTTTAAAGGTGTTCAAAGACGATTTTCGTATCAAATAAAATCAAAAAAGCGGGTCTATATTGATGATTATGCACATCATCCAACCGAAATAAATGCTGTACATCAAGCCGTTCGCGAATTGTATCCAAACCAAAAAGTATTGGCTATTTTTCAGCCACATTTATTTAGCCGAACGAAGGATTTTATTGATGATTTTGCTAAAAGTTTGTCCAATTTCGATGCTATAATAGTGTTAGATATTTATCCAGCAAGAGAATTACCTATTGAAGGTGTAACTTCAAGTTGGTTGTTGTCGAAAATTGAAAATCCTAATAAAAAATTAGTCTCAAAAACCGATTTGATTTCAGAAATTTTAAAATCAGACGCCAAAGTAATTATAACCATTGGCGCGGGCGATATTGGCGAAATGGTAACAAGTATTAAAAAAGCATTAGAATGAAAAAATATTTAAATATTGAAAACATCCGTTTATTGCTAATTTTTGTTTTAGTACTGTTTTTATATTCTTTTACTTCCAATCGAAATTCTCATCGAAAATTGCAAAAATCGGAAGTGCTTTTTATTGGAGAAAAAACAAATTTTATTAAACAAGAAACGGTTAATAAATTGTTAATAGAAAATCGAACAAATGTTAAAACCATTGAAAAATATGAAGTAATTTTGAAAAAACTCGAAAAAGATATTAACAACAATCCAATGATTGCCTCATCGGAAGTGTTTGTAAGTGTTGACGGGGTTTTAAAAGCAACAGTGATTCAAAGAACGCCAATTGCCCGTTTTTTTAACGAGCGTGGGTCTTTTTATATTGATATTCAAGGGAATACCATGCCTTTATCTGATGAAGAAACGGCTCGTGTTCCGATAGTTTTGGGCGATATTAAATCCAAAAACAAGCAAAAATTAGTTGCCGTTTTAAAGCAAATTTACGAAGATGATTTTTTAAAAAAAAGCATCACAAGTTTACAAATTTTGCCCGACCAAAGCGTAATTATGACAAATAGAAATTTCGATTTTCAAATTTTGTTTGGACAATTAATTAACATTGATACAAAATTTAAAAATTACAAAGCGTTTTTTCAAAAAGCGATAGAAAGTAATCTATTAGAAAAATATAAATCGATAAACTTGACTTTTGAACACCAAGTTGTTGCTACAAAATAAAAAATAAAGAATAGCGAAAGCAAATGAATACGATTATGAACAACGAAAATATCGCAGTAGGGTTAGATATTGGCACGACCAAAATTATTGCTATGATTGGTAAAAAAAACGAGTACGGTAAACTCGAAATTTTAGGCATTGGTAAAGCCAAAAGTTTGGGTGTTGCTCGTGGTGTGGTAAACAATATTACCCAAACGATTCAATCAATTCAACAAGCCGTATCAGAAGCCGAAGAAAATTCTGGCTATAAAATTAACGATGTTGTAGTTGGAATTGCAGGACAGCACATTCGTAGCATTCAACACACCGATTATATTAGCCGAAACAATCCCGAAGAGGTTATAAATAACGAAGATATTCAACTTTTAATTGAACAAGTTAACAAGTTAGCAATGCTTCCGGGTGAAGAAATAATTCATGTTTTGCCACAAGAATTTAAAATAGATGGACAAACAGAAACCAAAGAGCCAATCGGATTTTTTGGAGGTAGAGTAGAAGCCAGTTTTCACGTTGTAGTAGGCCAAGCATCATCAATAAGAATAGTAGGCAAATGTGTGCAAAGTTCGGGTATAGAATTGTCAGGATTGACACTAGAGCCACTAGCTTCAGCCGACGCTGTTTTAAGTCAAGAAGAAAAAGAAGCAGGAGTTGCTTTAATAGATATTGGTGGCGGAACAACTGATTTGGCTATCTTTAAAGATGGAATTATTCGGCATACCGCTGTTATTCCTTTTGGTGGAAATGTAATTACCGAAGATATAAAAGAGGGTTGTTCTATTATTGAGAAACAAGCGGAATTATTAAAAGTAAAATTTGGATCGGCTTGGCCTGGCGAAAATAAAGACAATGAAATAGTTTCAATACCTGGGTTAAGAGGAAGAGATCCAAAAGAAATCTCGTTGAAAAATTTATCTAAGATAATTCACGCTAGAGTAGTTGAAATTATCGAACAAGTTTTTGTCGAAATTAAACTGTATGGTCACGAAGATCCTCGAAAAAAGTTAATTGGAGGCATCGTTTTAACAGGTGGCGGAGCGCAATTGCAACACATTAAGCAATTGGTAGAATATATTACCG
>JAYUFJ010000391.1:0-3746 GCA_043738775.1 Flavobacterium sp.
CTTTGATTTAAAAAGTTAAAATCGGTATCGTTTCCAGTTATAATAAAAGTATTGATTTTTAGATTTTTGTTGCTATCAAAAATTTGTTTGAATTCTGAATTAGGTTGATATAAAATTAAAACATTAAATTTATTTAATTCATTGATTTGATTAGGTTTAAGCAAGGTTACTTTACGTTGTACATTGGTTTCAATACTTCTTTTTAATGCACCTAAATCTGGATGATTTATAGCAGAAATGATTCCGACTTCGGTTTTTTGGTCTATAATTTCAACTGCAAATTTCTTTGAATTGTTATACGTATTTTTTTCGGGTTGTGATGATGAAATGTTGGTATTAAAAATTTGTAATCCCGTTTTATCGGCTGGCAAAAGTAAATTTAAAACTTGTGATTTTTTTGAAGCCGAAAACGAAACCGATTGTTTACTTAGTATTGAATTTCCTTGAGAAATAGCAAAATTGGCAATTACAGATTTATTTCCAGAATATTGTAAAAAAACTTCTATTGGAAATTTATTTTTTTGAAAAGCGTATTTATTTACATTAATTTGTAAAACTCGTAAATCGAAACAAGTTGTCGTATCGCCAACAATTAATGGGTAAATTTTATTGTTTCCATCAAAACTAAAAACATAATCGGAACCAGATGTTTGGTTTCCGTCTGAAATTAAAACCGTTGGAAAATTCAAATTTTTGTTAATGCTTTTAATATTTTTCGCAACACAATCAATATTCGTTTGTTTTCCATTAAATTTTAAATCATTTAAATTTTCAATTGATTGAAAATCGGTATCAAAACTATATAATTGAACGTCAAATTTATTTTTTAAATCGGAATTGGAACTAAGTTTATCAAAAACTTGCTTGGCAATTTCATTGGAATTTAAATCAACAATCGAACTTGAATTATCAATTGCAATTGGCAAAGGTGTTTTTATAATTTCGAATGAATTTCGAGTTATTATTGGATTTATTAACAATAACAATAGTCCAAAAATTGAAATAAATCGTAAAATTGCCAATAAAAAATTGATTTTCGATTTTGTTTTGGATTTATAAAAATATTGAAAAAAAGACAAGCCACAAGCAATAAGCAAGGCAAGTAATAAAAATATTATAGTACTAAAAGTCATTATTAAAAATTTCCAAATTTCTTTTTAACCAAAACAAATTCAAGGTTTAGTATATTTAAAATTTTATGTAAAGTTGCAATATGATTTTATTTTAGGTCAACATTCCGCCATCTACATTCATTACTTGACCAGTAATATAAGCACTCATATCTGATGCAAAAAAAAGACAAGCGTTGGCAACGTCTACTGGAGTTCCGCCTCGTTTTAACGGAATTGAATCTCTCCAACTTTGTACTACATCTTCGTTTAATTTGGCAGTCATTTCGGTTTCAATAAAACCAGGTGCAATAGCATTACAACGTATATTTCGTGAACCTAACTCAAGTGCTACCGACTTGGTGAATCCAATCATTCCAGCTTTTGAGGCGGCATAATTGGCTTGACCAGCATTACCTTTCACTCCTACTACGCTACTCATATTAATTATAGATCCTTTTCGGTTTTTAAGCATTGTTTTTTGAACCGCTTTAGTCATGTTAAAAACCGATTTCAAATTAACTTCAATCACTTTATCATAATCTTCTTCACTCATTCGCATTAGTAAATTGTCTTTTGTAATTCCTGCATTGTTTACTAAAATATCAATGTTTCCAAAATCTACCAAAACATCTTCAATTAATTTTTGAGCTTCATTAAAATTGGCTGCATTTGATTGATAACCTTTCGATTTAATTCCTAAAGCATTTAATTCGTTTTCTAAAATCAATGCCGATTCGACAGACGAACTGAATGTAAAAGCTATATTAGCTCCATTTTCGGCAAATGTTTTTGCAATTCCACTACCAATTCCGCGACTTGCGCCAGTAATTATTGCTATTTTTCCTTCAAGTAATTTCATATCTTAAACTAATTTTTGTTTTCGTTTTACAAATATAGATTAAATCCTTGTTTATCGAAATATTGATATAAAAAAAGCCTCAAAATAATTGAGGCTTAAAATTTATTATTTTTAATTAACTTCTTCGGCTAGTTAAAATTCTTAAAATATACCAAAACAATAACATTACTGATGCAAACAATTGTAATGCAGCTCCAACATATTGTTCAGTACCGTATTTATCTTTTATTTGACTTGTTTGATATAATATACTTCCTGATGCTAATACTACCATTCCAACTGAAAACCATAATCCTAAATTAAATCCGAAAATAGCTCCAACTACAATTGCTCCTAAAGCTACAAAACCGCTAACTGTAATCGCAGTTCGTAAAAATGAAAAATCAGTTTTTGATAAAAACACTACTGCTGTCAATCCGCCAAACATAAATAATGTAATGATTCCGGCTTGTGAAATCATTGCTCCGCCAGAATAGTAAGTTGCTATTGCTATCATAGGTAAAAATACAATAGCTTCTAAAACAACATATAAGCCAAGACCTAAATATTGTTTATCTCTTGATGGATCAAAAACAAATTTATTTGATAAAGAAGATCCTAACCAAAATAGTCCAATTATAAATAACCAAATAAAGCGACCGCTAATCATCCATAAAATAGTTTGTTCGGGAACAACTTTGAGTAAAACTGCTTCAACACCAATAAAAGCTAATATTGCATAAGCAACGTGAGAATACGTTTTTCTGTAAAATTCTGCCCTAGCCGATTCTGTTGCTTGTGATACTAATGTGTTATGAAATTGCATTTTTTTAAATTTTAAATTGTTATGTAAAAGTACTACTTTTTTGTTTACCAAATTACAACTTGATCTTTTTTTGCTTGTCGCATTGGGCTACCTTCTTTTATGTTAAATGCTTTAAAAAAGTCTTCATTATTGGCTAGTGGACCATTAATTCGATATTGTGCTGGCGAATGCACATCTGTCATTACTTGTTGCGAAAGAGCTTCTTTGGTGTTATTAACCATCCAAGCAAAACCATAAGATAAAAAGTATCGTTGCTCGGGACTTAATTTACTAATCATTTTTTTGTTTTTAAATTGATCTGTTTTTTTAAAAGCTTCAAAACCTATTACTACACCACCTAAATCGGCAATATTTTCGCCTTGAGTAGGATCGCCATTTACAAATTTAGTTGGCAAAGCTTCGTATTTGTTAAACTGTGCAACAATAAGTTTTGTTTTGGCTTGAAATTTTTTCAAATCTTCAGCTGTCCACCAATTGTTTAGATTTCCGTTTTCGTCATACTGACTTCCTTGATCATCAAAACCATGTGTAATTTCGTGTCCAAAAGTAGAACCACCAATAATTCCGTACAAAACAGCATCATCAGGCATACGTCCTTCAAAACCTGGAACCAAAATATTACAAGCTGGTACACAAATTTCGTTATTACTTGGATTATAATATGCATTATAAGTTTGTGGAAACATTCCCCATTCGGTTCTATCTACTGGTTTTCCGTATTTTGAAACCATATAATTGTGTGACCATTTGTTTACAGAAATGATATTGGCACAATAAGAATTTTTATCAATGGTTACAGAACTCATGTCTTTCCATTTGTCTGGAAAACCTACTTTCATAACTATTTTAGCCAACTTACTTAATGCTTTTTTCTTAGTTGGTTCGCTCATCCAATCTAATTTCTTAATATGTTCTGCATATACATCACGAATATTATTTCCTATTTCGAGCAATTTTTCTTTAGTTCCTT
>JAYUFJ010000392.1:0-3738 GCA_043738775.1 Flavobacterium sp.
GTATAACCTTTTGGCAATAACTTTTCGTCATAGCCAATAGAAATGCTCACAGGTTTATCGAATTTTGCTCCGTCTGGCAAAAAACGATAGGCACCGCCACCTTTTGTAACATTAGTCATTCCAGAACCCATTGGAGGTAAATCAATTTTACGTAGTTTCAAGATGCTAATTTCTTTTTCTGATGTTAATGAGTTTTCAGAAATAGTAATTGAAGCGCCATCAGTTTCTAATTGTCCTTTTTGGTTTGGTTTCACTAACAAAGATGATTTTGTCATCGATGTTTCAATCGGAAAAAGTGTATCGGCTTCGTTTAAATAATCAAAACTAAAAATTTCTTGACCTAAAAGTCCATTCGCATCAACGGCTTTAACAACAACAAATTTTCGGCTTTTAACAGCGTCCGTCAAAGCAATTAATCCTTCGAATTCTCCTTCGTTTAATGCAATTTCTTTATCCTCGATATAAACTTTAGTAGATGTAGCATACTCATTTCTCAAAAAACCTTTCACATACAATTGATTATTTTTCGCAAAACAAACTAAAGGAGTATTTAACACCAGTTTTGGTAAAACGATGTTGACTTTGATTTCTTGAACCTCTAACTTCAAGTTTTTAATTTTATATTGATAATCGGCTCCGTTTGGTATTGAAAATAATACTTTGTTTTCGCCAACTTTCAACCAATTTGGGTTCAATTCTTCTTTTTGAGTAGACCAACCCTTTTGTTGTTTCACTAGATATCCGCCTGTCGAAACACGATCGTTAATGCTTCGGGCAACGGCATTATTGTCTTGTACCCCATACAAATCATAACTCAAAAAAACTTTTATGTTAGATTTTGCCAACTCGTTTAAATTGAATTTAAAAAGATTATCCGTTGGATCGTCTAAAGGATTTTCTTTTGTAACCCCAATACTACCCTGTTTGATGTCTGAATTCACGAAATAATTTTTAGGTGAATCCACGCCTTTTTGATTTATAACAGTTCTTGTAGGCACAATAGCATTTTGATTGCTATTTGCAATTAGACTATTTGAACGATTTTTATTTGAATCAAAAGTATCCTTATTTGTTTTATCTATTAAGGATGAGCCAATATAAGTCAATGGATCAGAATAATTAAAATAATTTGAAAACATGGTTTGCGAAGGCGCTATAATACTGCTGTGTAAAATAGCAACCAGCATTATTTTATGAAAAACGTTAACTATATTTTTATTTATTCCTAAAATTGTATTTCTTTCTTGCATAATATTTTTAAATAAGATATTCGGGGTAAATTTTTATTTAACTAAAAGTTTTGTTGTAGTAATTTCTCCATTAATAGAAACCAAAATCAAGTAAGTTCCAGATGTCAGAAGATTATTTTTATAATCATATTCTTTTATAGAGTTTAAATCTTTTTTATCTAGAGTTCTACCATCCAAGTCATCAATAGTAATTACAACTTTAGACTCTTCTTTTAATCGGAATTGAATTGAAAAATCTTCGGCAGATTTTACAGGATTCGGAAATACTACCCATTGACCGTCAACTTGATTTGATTTTGTTTTTACATCAAAAACAATTTCTTTTTTACAACCAGAAAAATTGGTCACAAATAATTTATAGCTTCCAGTAGATGTAGCAGTAAAACTTTTTTCGCTAGAAATTGTTTTATCGTTTAAAGTCCATTCGAATTTGAATTCCTCTTCAAGATTAGCTATTATTGGACTAATTTCAACTTTGTTGTTTTCTAAATAATATTCAGAATTTAGTCTAACTGGATTGTTTGTAAATGAATCAATCAAGAATTCACTTTTTAAAATCTCACCATTTTTGTCAGTAATACTTAATTGATATTTGCCCAAAACAAGATTTTCAATTTTAATATTTGCCTCGTTTGTAACATAATTATAATCATAATTTTTGGAAACTATTTTAATTGTATAAGGACTAATTCCGCCAACGATTTTTATTTTCGCACTTCCTTGAACCTCAACCTTACAAATGGGATTCGTAGTTTCTGTAACAGCAAAAAAACGTGGTGCTTTAATGAATGTAAACAAATAGTTGCTTTTGGATTCCCAATTTACATTATTGAAAATTAAATTTTCATCATCTTCAAAATTTGATTTAATGTATTTTGCATTCGTGTAATTGATAGTAGTCGAATTAATAGAATCAATAACCATCCAAAAACTACTTTTTAAGTTTTTTGAATTTTTAATTAAAGGTTCAAAAATCATTTCTTTTTTATTAATTTTAATTTCCGTGTTTGTAAATGACTTTAAAGATTTTGCGATAGTTTGTATTTTCCAAACTCGATCCATTTTTTTTAACTCATTATCCTCGTCGTTTTTACCGATTAAAACACTTTTGTTATTGTCGCTCCAAACTAAAAAACTCTGATTTTCTATTTTGTTTTTATTTTCGAAATTGGTTTTTTCTAATTTATTAAGTCCTATATATAAACCATCTTTATCGGAATTACCAGATTGCTTTTGATTCAAATCAAAAAAAACATCATTGCCAATTCCTGTTACTCTATATTTAAAATCTTTGTTGCTTTTAAATTCCCAAATAATTGTTCCTTTAGAGTCTGTATAGTTTTGATCTCCAAGCAAGGATATTCCATATTTAATTGACAAATAACTCTCTATTTTATTTCGATTGTTTTCAGAAATGACTTTTGGAACATAAATAAGTTCCATTATTTGTGTTTTGTTTTCTTTATCATTTAGTAAAGCATCATCAAAAGTCAAAGAACCATTTTTTCTATTCAAAGAAACGTTGTTGCTAATCAAGTAACTCAAAATAGTTCCTTTTTTTTCATCTCCTTTATTTAAAAGTGTTTCATTATCACTAATTATTTTTTTTGATGTAATTAATGATTTAAAATTAGTTCTTTCTAAGAGTATAAAATTCGTTTCATCTTTGCTATATGTTTTAAAAACTAAAAATAACGAAGATTGTTTTTGGATACTATTTTTTATTTTTTTTGAAAAAGATTCTTGATTCAAATTTATCTGAGGATTAAAATTCAACAATTCACTTGTTTTTGTTTCAAGCTTAGAATCTGAATTATTATTATCTGTTTTTAACCAAATGGTACTTCCAAAAATTTCTTTTTTAGATTGGGAAAAGAGAGTAAAGGAAATAAATAAAAAATAAATTGAAGCAATAAAAAAACGATTTTTTGAATTTGAAGAAATACGAATCATATTTGGGAATCTTAATTATATTTTGGCAAAGATATTGGTATAGAACACAATAAAATATTTTATAATCATTAATTTTATGTAAACCCTTGATTTTTGTGAAATTATTAAAATCCTCTCAAATCTCATTATCTATTTATAAATGTTTGATAATGAATTTTATATTATTCGGAAAAAAGTTTATAAAAATTTATTCTATGCTTTTTGTTACAATTTTGGAAAAAAAGCAAAAACCACTCAAAGTGATGGTAATATATAATTTTAAAGTTCAAAAAACTGGCGTTTAAAATTCGAAATTTTTTATCAACCGAACCATTCTTGAGGGCAACGGCAGGTTCGTTATTGACAACGGCATTGTTGTTAAAGGCAACACTTTCATTGTTGGCAGCAACAACATCACCGTAATTAGCAACGAAGTAATTGTTAGTGGCAACGGTATCAGGCGGTTTCAAGTTTCTAGCGCAATTTTTTGGTTGATAAATTTACCGTTTTATTTCCCAAATTTTCGCACCAAATTTTTGAATGATTTGGTTTAAAA
>JAYUFJ010000393.1:0-3732 GCA_043738775.1 Flavobacterium sp.
ATTTCACGTGTGCCTCATTGCGGTCGGCAATGGGCGTGTCGGGCAACCATTCGTTAACATTGTAGTTTGTCCAAATACCTGCTGGTACTTGTGTTTTACCCTTGATGCTTTTTACTCCTTTTTTCATATTTAGTTTGCAAAGGGTTGATTATCCTGTTCGTCGTCGTCTTTAAACTTTTTATTGTCGGCCAATGGATTCACAGCTGTTACTTTTTCGTCGTTGCTCTTGCGACTTTCTTGTTTGCTGCCTTGGTTTTTTTGTCCGTGTTTGTCTATAGAAATGCAATCTGGTCCACCAATGGGGCAAGTGGCTTTGCTATCCTCAGTCAATATTTTTCCTTTGTTACTCAATACTATTTTTTCGTAGAAACCTGTCCATTGTGTAATCACGGCTTGGCAAGGTAAAAAATCGCCATTACCAGTAGGTTGCATTTTGCATTTTCCAAAAGTATTTTTTTCGAGCGTTTGCCCAATGTCTTTATCGGTAGCAACAAGTTTTTCTGCACCTTCCTTGTCATTAGCATAGTGTTTGCTTTGAGTTTTTACTTTCAAGACATCTGTTTTTGGCTCTACGCTAAATTTGCATTTTACTGTTGCTCCATCAACAACTGCGTGTTTTGCACCCATGATATTTTAATTATGAATTGTGAATTATAAATTATGAATTATGAATTGTGAATTATGAGTTGCTATTTGTTATCTTCCATCTTTCGCCTTTCGTCTTGCTACTTCCAACTTTTTCCTACTACAAATATATACTAAATTACAATTCAACAAGTTCAATGATAATTTTTATTTCTTTTGATGTTGCTAATTGCAAATCACAATCCAAGTGCACACTTTCAATACAATTGCTTGTACTATTTATTTTGTATTTAGCAAGGTAATTACCCTTTGGCATATCGCCAACGTAATAAGCTTCATCTAAATCATACTCAAAATCAACACTACTTCTTGCGTCTTCAAAAAAACCTTTTTGGTGTATTTCTATTTGATTCGTAGGGTTAACATACTCTTCAACTTGTTGTTTTATGGTATAACAAACTGGCGCAACATTTGGCAATAATGCAACATATACTTTTCGCTCAAAAAAGTTGCCAAGGGTGTGATTGTCATACAAATTATTAAAGTAGGCTTGTAAAAAAATATCTTTTCGCAATAATTGAGTACATCGTGCTTCGTCTTGAAAAAGAATATCGTAAAAAGCAATTCTCTTTTCGATTTCGGGTCCTTCAAAATCATCACGAATACTTGGTTTTAAAACTTGCCATCTTTTTGCAAGAAGTTCAAATTTGTAAATACCTATCCAGTTGCCTTCTTCTGATACTACTAATTCTATTGGATAAAGTGCTTTTGAAACGGCAAAACTAAATTCTATTGCAATCCCTGATAAAGTTTCCTCGTTTGGTAAAGTGTCAATTTCGAACAAATGATAATCGGCAATTTTTTGCATGTAGGTAACTGTTTTTTGACAACTCAAAATCACAGTTTCATTTTCATTAATAAGGTAACTTTCAAAATTATAAGTCAATTTTTTATTAAACGGTTTTAATGCCAGTTTTCTATCGTATAAAAAATTTACTTTGGGTATGTTATCAATATGTTTTTCACTAATATTTGGGGTAATGTATAATGACATTAAATTTATCGGAAATTCTACACCAATCAACTCGTTTTGTTTTGCAAATATATTATGAAAACGAGCCACTTCGTTGGGGTCTTTGTTTAATGCTTCGGCAATACTTTTTAATGTATCGTCTGTTTTTATTTGATAGGTATTGTATTTTTTTACCATTTGTAAAGTAGGTTTTTATATTACAAATATATTACAATTATTTTGGTTTTAAATAGCGATTGTTTGCACTGTTTTGGTTCAATTAAAATTATTAGTGAAGTAATTTGGGGACAGAGTACGAGTTGATTTTTAGGTTACTAATTTATTTTTAATCGGTAGCAATGATTACTATTGAATAAAAAAAAGTTTGAAACTATAAGTAAATAAATTAATAAAATTATTGAATTAAATAAAAAAAGCTATTTTTGATACATGCAATTAAACAATCAAATAGAAAAAATTTCTAGCTTTCAACATCTTGAGCTACTGGCGAATCAAGTAGTTGAAGGATTTATATCGGGAATGCATAAATCTCCATTTCATGGTTTTTCGGCCGAATTTGCCGAGCATAAATTGTATAATTCGGGCGAAAGCACAAAACATATTGATTGGAAATTATTTGCCAAAACCGATCGCTTGTTCACAAAACGCTATGAAGAAGAAACAAATTTACGTTGTCATTTAATAATTGATAATTCATCATCGATGCATTATCCAAAATTAAACAGCAACGAACCTTTTTATGAAAGTAAAATTGGCTTCTCTGTTTTAGCATCAGCGGTTATAATGAATCTTTTAAAAAAACAACGCGATGCTGTCGGGTTAAGTATTTATGCAAATAATTACGAGTTTTATTCGCCCGAAAAAGGTAGCGATAGGCACCATAGAATGTTACTAAATCAACTTGAAAATTTACTTGAAAACCCTAAAGAAGCAAAACCAACAGATACAATAACTTTTTTACATCAAATTGCCGAAAAAGTTCATCGCCGTTCGATGATTGTATTGTTTACCGATATGTTTCAACCCGAAACAGAAGAGGCACTTTTTAATGCACTACAGCATTTAAAACACAACAAACATAAAGTGGTAGTTTTTCATGTTGTAGATGAAAAGAGAGAGTTAAAATTCGATTTTGATAACGCACCAAGAAAGTTTATTGATGTTGAATCGGGCGAAGTAATTAACTTATATGCTCAAAATGTAAAGCAAGAATACGAAAATAGAGTTAACGAATACTTTAAAAAAATTGCTCAAACTTGTTTGCAAAACAAAATTAAATACGTTTGGGTAAATGCAGGAGCAAGTTTTGAAAAAATTATAAATACCTATTTGGTTGAAAAACAAAAGTTTAGATAAATGAAGTTTTTATTTGAAAAATTATAGAAAAAAAAATAAAAAAATTAGTGTAACATTAATAAAACATTGTATATTTGCAACCGCATTAAGCAAAGGTCTGGTAGTTCAGCTGGTTAGAATGCCGCCCTGTCACGGCGGAGGTCGCGGGTTCGAGTCCCGTCCAGACCGCTTAAATTGGGAAAAGCGATTCAGAAATGAGTCGCTTTTTTGCCCAATAAAGTATCAAAAATAGTTGTGTTGTTTTCGCTATGGCTTTGTAACCCATAGCAGGTTTAGTAGTTAAACCGATGAAAAGCTTTCTCGTATTAATCGAGATGGCTTTTTTGTTTTTTAAAAGGTTTTTATTTTTTCTTAAAATAAACCTCTAATTTATGAATCTATATTGGGTTTATGATATTCCAAATGAGTTGTTTTTTGCAATTAAAATTACCCTATTTATTGCTTTTCACTTATAGGGGCTTTTTAGTTTAATAAAAAAATAGTGACTAGTCCTAAATAACCACTATGGATAATCTATATCAAGATTCCTAATGTGTTAGTTTTGATAGCTTTATTTATTGTTGAATGGTGCAAAAAAAAATAGAAGTTTTAAAAAAAATATTTGAAGGCAATAAAAAAGAAAGTCATCAAAATTGAAAGGCAAAAAATAAATTTCATAAAACTAGAAACAATTAATCCTATTAGTGAACCCGATGCAGATTTTAAAGCTCCTTTAGTATCACTTGAATTTTTAATCATTTCGCCAAAAAATGCACCAA
>JAYUFJ010000394.1:0-10338 GCA_043738775.1 Flavobacterium sp.
GTAAGATTTAGTATGTACAGAGATGCTACATATTCAAATGCCGATAAAATTGACGTTTATTACAACACCGTTTCTGGATCAGCTGGAGGAACGTTAATAGGTACTATAAATAGAAATTATACTCTAGCACCAGTTGAAACAGCGATTGCATGGTATACTTATTCTTTTAATATACCTGGTACTCTCTCAGGAGCTGGATTTATTTCGTTTAAAGGAACAGGTGCTTACGGAAATAATATTTATGTTGATGAGGTAAATGTTGAGTTACAGCCATCTTGTATTAATCCAACCGCTTTAGTTTCGAGTGCCATAACTACTACAACAGCTACAGTATCTTGGACTGCACCAGCTTCTGCGCCTGCAAATGGCTACGAATATTATCAATCTACAACAAATACTGCACCAATTGCTACAACGGTTCCAACTGGTACAACCGCTGCAGGTGTAGTAACAAAAAATTTAACGGGTTTGACACCTGCAACTACTTATTATGTTTGGGTTCGATCTAAATGTACGGCAACTACTTCTAGTTTATGGTCACCAGTTAGTTTTTTAACGAATTGTTCTACAGTTACAACGTTCTCTGAAAATTTTGATAGTTCGCTAAACATACCTGTTTGTTGGGCAAAAGTTGGAACTTTAGGTTCTGCTTCAGTTCAAGCAACTACAGGAACTCCAAGTGCTCCAAATAATTTATACATATACAGTGGTGCAGCAACCACTAGAGCAGTAATTTCTATGCCTCCAGTTTCTAATGCCGGTTCAGGAACAAACCGATTAACATTTAAAACAAGAGCAAATTTTACTGTTGGAGGGAATATTGAAGTTGGTTATTTAACCAATCCAACAGATGATACTTCGTTTGTTTCTTTACAAACATTTACAACTACATCTGCTACTGTTTATGATAATTTTGTTGCTCTTTTAGGAACTGCACCTGGGGTTAACCAGGTATTAGCGTTTAGACATTCTGGTGTTCCTGCATATAGCGTTTTGATTGATGACGTAGTTTGGGAACCAATACCAGCTTGTAATAATCCAACCGCTATTGTTTCGTCTTCAATTACAGATACAACAGCCACAGTTTCTTGGACGGCTCCTTCTGTTGCTCCCGGAAATGGATATGAATATTATTTGGCAACTGTAAATACTACTCCAATAGCAACAACTGTTCCAACAGGAACAACTCCTGCAGGCATAGTTACAAAAAATTTAACCGGATTGACACCTTCAACAACCTATTTTGTATGGGTTCGTTCAAAATGTTCTGCATCATTATCTAGCGCCTGGTCACCAATTGGTACTTTTAAAACTCCTTGTTCCTCTATTGGATTACCATATAATGAAAGTTTTGAAGGAATTACAGCAGATGATATATTGCCAAATTGTATGGCTGCAACAAATTTAGGTGTTATTAATAAAACATATTTCGCCGTTCCAACTGGAACTACTTATAATAGAGGGCCAAGAACAGGGGCTAAATTTGCTGCTTTTAGATATGCACCTGTAGGAAATTGGTTTTTTTCTGCACCTTTAAATCTAGTTGCTGGAACTACTTACAAAGCAAGTATTTGGTATATCGCTGATGGTTTAGTAGGTTTTGACGCTTTAAATTTAGCATACGGAAATTCTCAAACAGCAGTTGCTATGACAAATTCAATTGCAACGGTGGCTAATCCAGTAAATACAACTTATCAGGAACTAACAGGTTCGTTTACACCTGTTACTTCTGGAGTTTACAGTGTTGGAATTCAAGCGACTGGAGCATCAACTGTGCCATGGTATATCTCTATAGATGATTTTTCTGTTGTTAATAATGCTCTCGCAACTTCTTCTTTCAACAACGAAGGATTCTCTTACTATCCAAACCCAGTTGTGGATATCTTGAGACTATCTTACACTCAAAATATTGATAAAGTTGAGGTTATGAACTTGCTTGGTCAAGTTGTTTTGGCAAAAACAATCAATTCTAACGAATCAAATCTTGATATGTCTAGCCTTGCAAAAGGAACCTACATGGTGAAAGTTGCTACGGATAATCAAATCAAAACTATAAAAGTGATAAAAGAGTAAATCTTTCATATTTTTAGACAAAAACCATCAACGAAAGTTGGTGGTTTTTTTATATATAGTTTATATTTGCAAAAAAAATAAAAATGTTTTTTTCAATAATAATTCCAGTTTACAATCGTCCCGATGAAATTAATGAACTACTGGAAAGTTTAGCTATCTCGGATTATAAAAAGGATTTTGAAATTGTAATTGTTGAAGATGGTTCAACAGCCAATTGTAAGGAGATTGTTGAAAAGTTCAATAAAAAATTACAAATTTCTTATTATTACAAAACAAACTCAGGCCCGGGCGATTCTCGTAATTACGGAATGAAAAAGGCGAAAGGCAATTATTTTATTATTTTTGATTCCGACTGTATTATTCCATCCGATTATTTAACAAAAGTTGATGTTGAACTTCAAAAAAATTATGTTGATTGTTTTGGCGGTCCCGATAAAGCTTTAAAAACTTTTTCAAATATCCAAAAAGCTATTAATTTCTCAATGACTTCCTTTTTAACAACGGGCGGAATTAGAGGTGGATCTGAAAAAATTAGTAAATTTCAACCACGAAGTTTCAATATGGGAATTTCTAAAAATGCATTTGTTGCTTCAAAAGGTTTTGGAAATATTCATCCAGGCGAAGATCCAGACTTATCAATTCGATTATGGAATTTAGGATTTCAAACTCAATTATTTTCTAATTGTTTTGTATATCACAAACGCAGAATAGATTGGGATAAATTTAAACTACAAGTTTCAAAATTTGGAAAAACCCGTCCTATTTTAAATAATTGGTATCCTCAACATTCAAAAATCACTTTTTGGTTTCCAACTTTTTTTGTTTTAGGACTTTTAATTTCAATTATTTTGCTTTTTTTATTAATTGATATTCCGTTAAAACTTTATTTTTTATATTTTTTACTCATTTTTATAGTTTCAACAGTACAAAACAAAAACATTTTAATTGGATTTTTATCGGTAAAAGCTTTAATTATTCAATTTTTTGGTTATGGATTCGGTTTCTTAAACTCTTTTTTTAAAATAAATATTTTAAAACAAAAACCCGAAATAGCTTTCCCAGAGTTATTTTTTAAAAAATCGCTTTCAACTAAAATTGTTGGATTAACTGGAGGAATAGGAAGCGGAAAAACTACAATTGCAAATTACATTCAATCTCTAGGAATACCAGTTTATATATCAGATGAAGAAGCTAAAAAAGTAATGAATCAAAAAATAATTATTTCTAAAATTGTTGAAGTTTTTTCAAATACTGTTCTCGATAATAATGGATTGTTAAATAGAAATAAACTAGCAGCAATAGTTTTTGCAAACCCCGAAAAATTAAAACAACTTAACAGCATTGTTCATCCTGAGGTTAAAAAACATTTTGAAAATTGGCTAAAACAAAAAAATAACGAGCCGATTGTAGTTAAAGAAGCAGCCATTTTATTTGAGAGTGGCAGTTACAAAGATTGTGATGTAGTAATTACAGTGAATGCCCCAATTGAAACTCGAATAAATAGGGTTGTAAACAGAGATAAATCAACTAAAGAATCCGTTTTAAAAAGGATTAATAATCAAATGCTTGATGTTGAACGAATCAAATTAAGTCAATTTGTAATAGAAAATGATACAAATTCAAATTATAAACATCAGGTAGATGAAATTATTAAAATTTTGAAAAAAGAATAATTTTTTAGTTAAATGTTAATGTTTGGTTAATCATTATATTGAGTAAATGTTAAAATTGTAAATTTGTACTAATGAATAAGTTTTTATTTCGAATATTGATTTTTTTAATGACTATTTCCTTACTCGGAATTATTTTGGTCCAAGTTTATTGGTTTAATACTTCGTTACAAAACAATCAAGAGCAGTTTAAGTTTCATGTAATGCAAGTTTTGGGTAATGTATCCAATCAATTACAAAAACAAGAACAATACAATTTTTATAATAAATATAATAAAATTAAAGATAGTATTGGGGTAGAGCCAAAAAAAGAAGATTTGTTAGAATATGGTTTTTACGAAAGAAATGCAAAAACCAATCAAACAATAATTTATTCAAATAGCATTATTGCCGAAGATTTTAATATATCATCAACGTTCTTTGATAAAAAAGCAGATTCAATAAAACTTAAAACATTTAAGGCTAAGCGAAAAACACAAGTTTATAATAATAAACCGTTCGATAATAATGGAGTAATCAATAAATCAAACCCCGATTTAACAATTGAAAAATCGGGAAGAATTGAAAAACTTGAAAATTTAAGTTTTGAAATTTCATATAAAGATTTAGCTTCAAATTATCCAATTAATGAAAGAGTAAGCGTTTCAAATTTACAAATTTTATTAGCTCGTGATTTTAAAGAATATGGCATTGATACACCGTTTGAATTTAATGTTTACAGCAACGGATTTGCTACAAAAATTAAGTCGGATCATTTTAAGTTCGATAAAAATGCATCCTATTCAATACCAATTTTTATTGACAATGAAGGTAAAAGTAAGCATAATTTAATAGTAAGTTTTCCTCAAATAAAGAAATTCTTATTTTCAGATATTTTAGAAATTACATTGCTCTCAATTATTTTCACAGTAATTATTATTATAGCTTATGCAAATGCATTGCACCAAATTATTAAACAACGACAAATTTCTGAAATAAAAACAGATTTTATAAACAATATGACCCACGAGTTTAAAACGCCAATTGCAACCATTAATCTTGCACTTGACGCTATTAAAAACCCAAAAGTTATTGATGATAAAGAAAAAATATTTCGATATTTACAAATGATTCGTGAAGAAAACAAACGAATGCACGCCCAAGTTGAAAATGTACTAAGAATATCAAAATTAGAAAAAAAAGAATTAGATATAAACAAAGAATCATTAAATATTCAAGACATAATTGAAGACGCAATCGAACATGTTAATTTAATTGTTGAAGATAGAAACGGGAAAATAACATCTGAATTTAATGCCAAACGAAATACAGTTTTGCTTAGTGATGTTCATTTTACCAATGTATTAGTAAATGTACTTGACAATGCAATCAAGTACTCGCCAGAAAAACCAATAATAGAAGTTAAAACAGAAAATATAAACGATTTTTTTGTTATAAAAATTAAAGATCAAGGACTTGGAATGAGTAAAGTTGTTCAAAAAAAGATTTTTGAAAAATTTTATCGCGAACACACGGGTGATTTACATAATGTAAAAGGACACGGTTTAGGTTTGGCCTACGTTAAACGAATTATGGAAGACCATAATGGAGAAATTTTTGTAGAAAGTGAAAAAGGAAAAGGAAGCACATTTATATTAAAACTACCACTTATAAATTAAATAAAATGGAAAGAAATAACAAAAAAATTCTACTTGTAGAAGACGATCAAAATTTTGGAGCAGTATTAAAAGACTATTTAACATTTAATGATTTTGATGTTACACTAGCAAAAAACGGAATGGAGGGTTTTGAAAAATTTAAAAAAGACACTTACGATTTGTGTATTTTAGATGTTATGATGCCCTACAAAGATGGTTATACTTTAGCCAAAGAAATTAGAGAAAAAAATAAAGATGTTCCTTTGATTTTTTTAACAGCCAAAACTATGAAAGAGGATGTTTTAAAAGGATACAAAGCAGGAGCTGATGATTATTTAAATAAGCCTTTTGATTCAGAAGTATTACTTATGAAAATTAAAGCGATTATGTTGAGAAAATCATCCGAAGTAAAAGCTGAAAACACACAATTCGAATTTCAAATAGGTAAATTTCATTTAAACTCTAAACTTCGTTTTTTAAATTTCCCCGGAAACGAGCAAATCAAATTATCACCTAAAGAAAATGAGCTGCTTAAAATGTTGGCCATTTATGAAGATGATTTGATGCCAAGAGAAATGGCATTAACTAAAATTTGGAGAGATGATAATTATTTTACATCAAGAAGTATGGATGTTTATATAGCTAAACTACGTAAATATTTGAAAGAAGATGAAAATGTTGAAGTTTTAAATATTCACGGTGAAGGATTTAGATTAGTCGTAAAAAAATAATTAGTTATAATAAAAATAGAAAAGTGTTAAAGAAATTTAATGCTTTTTTATTTTAAATTACTTTTTATCAAATCGATAATTTTTGTTAAATCCGTTAAATAATCAAACCAAATTGCATTTTCGGTTCTTTTAAACCAAGTAATTTGTCTTTTTGAAAACCGTCTAGTATTTTTTTTGATTTCTTCAATTGCAAATTCTAAAGTATTTTTATTTTCAAAAAATTCAAACAACTCTTGGTAGCCAACTGTTTGTAAAGCGTTTAAGTTTTTGTATTGAAAAATAGATTTTGCTTCTTCCAGTAAACCATTTTCGAGCATACTATTAACTCTAAGGTTGATACGATTATATAGTATTTCTCGATTTGCATTTAAGCCTATAATAATTGGTGTAAAATTTCGGTCAACTTTTTCATTTTCTAAAAATGAGGAGTAAGGTTTATCCGAACTCAAACAAACTTCAATAAATCGCATCATTCGATGTGGGTTTTGAAATGTTTGTGGATTAGTTTTTTTTATAAAATCATAATAATTCTTATCTAATTGTTGAAGTTCAGAAACTAAATAATCCAATCCCTTTTCTTTGTAATCTATACGAACTTGATTTCTAATTTCTGGTTTCACTTCCGGGAAATAATTCAATCCTTTTAAAATGGCATCAACATACAAACCGGAACCACCAACGATAATTTGAACATTATTTTTTAAAAACAATTCATCTAATTTTAAAAGAGCTTCTTTTTCAAAATCGCCAACGGTATAGTTTTCAAAAATAGATTTATTTTGAATAAAATGATGCGGAGCCAATTGTAATTCATCTTTTGAAGGAACTGCTGTTCCAACCGTGATTTCTTTATAAAACTGACGACTGTCGCACGAAATTATATCGCAATTGAAATGTTTCGCCAAGGCAATGCTTAAAGTTGTTTTACCAATTGCAGTAGGACCTATTATAACAATTAGATAGTTTTTTTTTGAATTTAAAATCATTAATCGATATTCTAAAATTATAAATTTATAAGTTTTATATATTTTTTTCGCCGAATATGACCTTGAATTATTTTTTTTACATCACGATTGTTTTGCATCCGAATTAAAATGTTTCGCAATATGTCGATATTAGTAATTTGGTAATTTAAATCGAAAAAACAATAGCCTTTGTAATTTCCGTTTTCAATTAAAATGGCACTTCGCTCGCTAGTTTTTCGTCCTCGGTCAATTAAAACCATATTGTTATTTTCAAATGTATTGTTGGCTATAAATTCTTCAACACGGCTATTGTATTCTTCTACAGATTCTTCGCCAACACAAGCACCATTACATTCTTTAATTTTGTGTTGAAAACATTCGTTTTTAGTTTCATATAAACCTGTAAGTTTTTGGCACAAATTATAATGCGAAGTTATGTTGAAAAGGGCATTTTTGGCTTCTTGTGGACTCGAAAAGGATGTTATTTCTCGTTTTCGACCATCGGTTTTTTGAAGTTTTAGAGTTAAATATCCATCAGAATTTTTATCAGAATATAACGAAATATCAAAACGAGTTTTGCGTTGCGCTCGGTTTAAAATTGGTTTGTTTATTTTAATTTCTTCACTTTCTTTGAGTAAAGCGATGAGTTCACTCCCGGTTTCTTCGAAAGTTACAGCGAAAACTTGAGTTTGAATTTTTTTGCATTTTGAAGTTGTTCCAGTAAAATGTTGGTTGATTCGTTTTTTAATGTTTTTGCTTTTACCAATGTAAATTAGATTTCCTTTTTCGTCGTGAATGTAATAAACACCAGTTCTACTTGGTAAATTATCAAGAATTGAAAGAAATTTTGGAGCAATTCCTTTTTCGATTTCGAGTTTTACAAATTCTTTAATTATTGTTTTTTCGATGTCTTTTTCGAGCAATAATTTAAATAATTTTACTGTTGCAATTGCGTCTCCGCTTGCTCGATGTCTGTCCGTAACCGGAATTCCCAGTGAACGAACCAATTTTCCTAAACTGTAAGAAGGCAAGTCGGGGAGGAGTTTTTTTGATAAATCGACTGTACAAATGGTTTGCGATTGAAAATCGTAGCCTAAACGTCGAAATTCGGTACGTAAAATTCGATAATCGAATGAGGCATTATGAGCCACAATAATACAATTTTGAGTAATTTCGATAATGCGTTTGGCAATTTCAAAAAACTTTGGGGCGTTTATTAACATCGCATTATTAATACCTGTAAGTTTTACAACAAATGGCTGAATTGGAATTTCTGGGTTTACCAAACTAATAAATTGATCTACAATTTCGTGACCATCGAATTTGTAAATTGCAATTTCAGTAATGCCCTCTGCGTTGAATTGACCTCCTGTAGTTTCTATGTCGAGAATTGCGTAAATTTATATTGTAATTTTCAATATTAATAAAATAAAGTAACTTAACGATTGCCAAAGATACTACTTCCAATCCGAACCATTGTACTTCCAATGTCGATTGCAAGTTTGTAATCGCTAGACATTCCCATTGATAGGGTTTTAAAATCGCAGTTCTCTGATTCCAGGTTACTGTATTTATCAAAAATAGTTTTTAAATTTAAAAATTCTTTTTTTATTTGATTTTGATTATTGGTAAAAGTAGCCATACCCATTAAGCCAATTATTTTAATGTTTTCAAGTATTTTAAATTCGTTCGAATCCAATATTTCATTAAGTTCATTTTCATTTAAACCAAATTTTGTTTCTTCGTCCGATATGTGAATTTGTAACAAACAATTTATAATTCGATTGTTTTTTTTTGCTTGCTTGTTTATTTCTTCAATTAATTTTAGGCTGTCAACTCCGTGAATTAAACTGACATATTGTGCCATAAATTTCACTTTATTGGTTTGAACATGCCCAATCATGTGCCATTTAATATCTTTGGGCATTGTTTCCCATTTTTCGGTCATTTCTTGAATTTTATTTTCTCCAAAAATACGCTGACCTGTATTATAGGCTTCCATCAAATCGGCAACGGGTTTAGTTTTAGAAACTGCAACCAAGGTTACGTTTTTTGGAAGTTGAGATTTTACCTTAGTTAGGTTATTAGCTATTGACATTTTAATTTATTAAAATTTTAAAGGTTTTAAGTATCAATTTTGATTATTTTGTTTTTTATAAACTATAAATATAGTTTTTGATTTACAATTCATAAACCAGTAAACCGCTTCGAAATTTGGGTTCAATATAGGTGCTTTTCGGAGGCATAATTAAATTATTATCAGCCAATGCTTTAATTTCTGTTATATCTGAAGGAAATAACATAAAACCAACTTCAAAATCGCCTTCATCAACAACTTCTTTAATTGTAGTTATTGACTGGTTTCCAGGTATATAATCGATACGTTCGTCGTTTCGTAGATCTGTTATACCGAGTATTGGCTGTAAAATTTTTTGATAAAGAATTTGGGCATCTAAACTTTCTAAAACTGTTTTAAAATTATTCGTATCCTTCAAAATTAAACTGTAAAATTCATTATCAAGATACATTCCGAATTCAAATTTTTTGGTTGGTTTCCAAATTTCTTGCTCTTTATTTTTTATCCAAAATGATTTTAATAAAATATTTAAAAACTCACTTTTCGAAAGATTGTTTAAATCGCGAATAATTCGATTAAATTCATAAATTTTTACGTTACTTTCTGGAATTAAATAACTCATAAAATAGTTTAAATTAACATTTCCAGAATTTTTATTGTTGTCAAGCAGCAGTTCTGCTGATGCTGTTCTATGATGTCCGTCTGCTATATATAAATTGCCAATATCTTCAAATTTATTTTGAATATATTCAATTTCTGGTTGGTGTTCGATTTTCCAAAGTAAATGTTTTTCTTTTTTTTTGGTCGAAAATTCATAAATTCTTGACTGTTGTTTTTTAAAATTAATCCACGAATTTAATTCTAAATCGTCTTTATAAGTAATTAAAACGGGTTCGGTATTAAAGCCTGTTTGATGTAAATAATCTTTAAAAACTTCAACTCGATATTGCAAAGTGTCTTCATGTTTTTTAATAATGTTTTTTTTATAGTCTGATATTGATACTCCAGCAATTATTCCTGTAAAAGTTTGATTTTTTGCTTGAATTTCGTATATATAAAATACCGAATTGTTTTCTTGTAAAAAGACATTATCATTTTTAAATTCATTATATTTTTGAGATACTAATTTGAATCTTTTTTCTAATCCAACTTTTTGTTGATTGGCATAAATTGGGTTTAAAATAT
>JAYUFJ010000395.1:0-10311 GCA_043738775.1 Flavobacterium sp.
AATTTGATGGATTTGGTAAATCAGAAATAATGAGAAGCCTATTATTTTTAATAATAATTTTGATTAATTTCTCATTTTCTGAAAAAGAATATATAAAAAATTATTTTCCAAACAAAAAACTAAAGGAAGAGGGCTGGGTTTTTAATAATAAAAAAACAGATTATTGGTTTTATTATTATGAAAATGGATTTAAAAAAGAAGAGGGTCATTATAAAAATGATCAAAAAACAAATTGGTGGATTTTTTACGATGAAAAGCAAACTATTATTAAAAAATGCGAATTTAAATGCAATAAAATGAATGGTTTATCAATATTATATTTCAAAGGAGCAATTATAAAAGCAGAGAAATATAGCAACGGAAAAAAAGTGAAAACCTGGACTGATTTAAATGAGTTTAAAAAAGACAATAATTTTTAATGACAATTATAAAAGTAATTATTCCTGCTTTCAATGAAGAAAAAGCCATAGCAAATGTTATTATTGAAATTCCGTCATTAGTTGATGAAATTATTGTAGTCAGTAATAATTCGACTGATAAAACAGAAGAAGTTGCCAAAAATGCTGGAGCAACGGTACTTTCTGAAAATAAAAAAGGGTATGGTTATGCTTGTTTAAAAGGAATGGATTACATTTCAAAATTAGATATAAAACCAGATATTATAGTTTTTATTGATGGCGATTATTCTGATTATCCTGAAGAATTGACAAAATTAATAGAACCTATTCTAAACCAAAATATCGATTTTGTTATTGGATCTAGGGTTTCAAATTTAAGAGAAAGTGGTTCGATGACGCCACAACAAGTATTTGGAAATTGGTTAGCCACTTTTTTAATGAAAGTAATTTTTAAAGCAAAATTCAGCGATTTAGGTCCGTTTCGAGCCATCAAATACAACAAACTTTTACAACTTCAAATGGAAGACAAAACCTATGGTTGGACAGTAGAAATGCAGTTAAAAGTACTCAAACAAAGAATGACTTATATTGAAATTCCGGTGCGTTATAAAAACCGAATTGGCGTTTCTAAAGTGTCTGGAACAGTTAAAGGAACCATAATGGCTGGCATAAAAATAATTGGTTGGATTGTAAAATATACGTTTAAAAAATAAAAATGATTTTAGTTCTCGCCTATATAGTTCTCTTTGTTTACAGCATCGCTATCCTATTGATTTTTTTCTATAGTTTGGCACAGTTCAATTTGCTAATAAACTATCTAAAAAGCAAAAAAACGATACAATTTATAGAAAAATTCAATTTTGAAAATCCTAATGAAATTCCTTTTGTAACCATTCAATTACCAATTTATAATGAGAAATATGTTATCGAACGACTACTAGAAAATATTGTACAATTAGAATATCCAAAAGACAAACTCGAAATTCAAGTTTTAGATGATAGTACAGACGAAAGTGTTTTATTAACAAAAAAGTTAATTAATGAATATCAAAGTCTAGGTGTAGATATAAAACAAATTACCCGTCAAATAAGAACCGGATTTAAAGCTGGAGCATTAAAAGAAGGTTTAGAAACCGCAAAAGGTGAATTTATTGCTATTTTTGATGCCGATTTTATGCCAAAAAAAGATTGGTTACTAAAAACAATTCCTAATTTTAAAAACCCTAAAGTAGGCGTAGTGCAAACTCGTTGGGGACATTTAAACCGAAACTATTCTATCCTTACAAAAATTCAAGCTTTTGCTCTCGATGCTCATTTCACTTTAGAGCAAACGGGTCGAAACTCCAAACAGCATTGTATTAACTTTAACGGAACGGCTGGAGTTTGGCGAAAATCGTGTATTATCGATGCCGGAAATTGGGAAAGTGATACGCTTACCGAAGATTTAGATTTGAGTTACAGAGCGCAACTTAAAAACTGGCAATTTATTTATCTAGAAGACGTTGAAACGCCTGCCGAACTACCTGCAATTATAAGCGCTGCACGTTCACAACAATTTAGATGGAACAAAGGTGGCGCAGAAAATTTTATTAAAATGGCTTCAAAAGTGATGGCTTCAAATAGTATTTCAAGAAAAACAAAATTTCACGGTTTATTGCATTTACTTAGTAGTTCTATGTTTTTGTGTATTTTTACTATGGCAGTTTTGAGCGTTCCAATGTTATTTGTAAAAAATTATTTTAGTCATATTAGTTGGTATTTTGACATTATGGTTTTCTTTATTGTTACATCTATCATTTTCTTTATTTGTTATTGGTTTACCTATAAAAATGTTCAAGGTGGCGGATTTAAAAATTTTATTAAATACATCGGAATGTTTTTTACTTTTTATGCTATTGCAATGGGATTTTCATTCCAAAATTCGATAGCCGTTTTGGAAGCATTTTTAGGCAAAAAAAGTGAATTCATTCGAACTCCCAAGTTTAACATTGAAGCTTTAAAAGAAAAATGGAAAGACAATATTTATATTTCTAAAACCATTTCGAAGAACACCTTTATTGAGGGTTTACTCATTTTTTATTTTATCTTTGGATTATATAGCGGTTTTAAATTAAATGATTATGCTTTATTTCCTTTACATTTGATGTTGCTTTTTGGCTTTAGTTATGTTTTTATTCAATCACTTAAAGTAAAATAATTTGGATGCATTTTTTACTAAATATCAAATTTATATTGCAGCCGTAATAAGTGTATTTGCTTATTTATATTTAGGCTATTTTTTTAAAAGAGAACAATTTTATTTGCTGCTTTTTTTATTTACATTGGCCATTGTTGGTTTAATATCATTACTACAAACACCAGAATATGAAAAGACTTTCTTCAAGATTGGCATTTTATACCGTGTTTTATTTTTATTTTCGACTCCAGCTTTATCGCAAGATTTTTACCGATTTATTTGGGATGGAAATTGTATTTTATCTGGAATAAATCCTTATCAATACAAGCCCGAAGTTATTATAAATACGATTGTATCTTTTCCTAACGCTCATTATTTGTATCATAATATGGGCAGTTTAAGTGCTTCGCATTTTTCAAATTATCCACCAATTAACCAATTATTTTTTACCGTTTCTGCTTTCATTGGCGGAAAATCAATATTGGTTTCAACGATTGTTTTGCGGTTAATAATTATTCTTGCTGACATTGGAATTTATCATTACGGGAGAAAAATACTCATTTATTATAATAGAAATACCGAAAACATTTTTTGGTATTTTTTAAATCCATTAGTAATTTTAGAACTTACAGGGAATCTTCATTTTGAAGGCGTAATGTTGTTCTTTTTTCTTGCAGGATTGTATTGTCTTGCACAAAATAAATTAATTATTGCGGCTGTTTTTATTTCTTTATCAATAGCTGTAAAATTACTTCCATTATTACTTTTACCTTTATTTTTAAAGTATTTAGGATTTAAAAAAAGTTTTTTATTTTACACTTTGATTATCGGTTTAAATGTGATTTTTTTTCTACCTTTTTTAAATGTAACGTTCATCAATAATTATGTAGAAACCATTTCGCTTTGGTTCACTAATTTTGAATTCAATGCAAGTATTTATTATTTAATTCGTGAAATTGGTTATGCTATAAAAGGATACAATATAATTCATACTATTGGAAAAATTACACCAATAATTACACTTGCAATCATTCTATTTTTTGCTTTGATAAGAAAGAATAAATCTATTGAAGAAATTATATTTAATTCGTTAATGGTTATTACATTGTATCTATTTATTTCAACAACAGTGCATCCTTGGTATGTAATTAATTTAGTTTTGTTAAGTGTGTTTACGAATTACAAGTTTCCAATAATTTGGAGTTTTGTAATTATAATAAGTTATTTCGCTTATAGTGTTATTCCTTTCAAAGAAAATATGATTTTGATTATTACTGAATATTCAATTGTATATTTTTTCTTTTTCTACGAATTAAGAAAAACAAAATTACTAAAAATTGAGGATGCAAAATAATTCAAATAAAATAAAAACAATCGAAAACTGGGTGTTTCAATATGGTGACGCACTTTATTCTTGGGCAATTTCGAAAACTAAAAACAAAGAATTTTCGGAAGATTTGGTTCAAGATACTTTTATTGCAGCATTAAAATCATTTGAAAGTTTTGAGAATCGAAGTCAACCCAAAACCTGGTTAATCTCAATACTTAACAATAAAATTATAGATCATTTTAGAAAAGAAAAAACAAGGTCGTTTTTAGTTTCTGAAAAAAACGGCGTTGCAATTTCTGACTTAATGTATAAAGAAAATAACTTTTGGATTGATAACGATATTATTCCGTTTTGGGAACAAGAAAATGAGTTGCTCAAAAACGAACAATTTGAAGCAGATGTGATGAATTGTTTTAATGAACTTCCAGAAAAGTGGAATTTAGCATTGACCTATAAATATTTTACCTCTAAAAAAGCAGACGAAATTTGTAAGGATTTAAATATTACTACGACCAACTATTGGCAAATTATTCACAGATCGAAACTGTTGCTTAAAAAATGTGTCGAAGCGAAATGGAACGTTTAAAAAAATACTTACCCTTTTTATTATATTCTTGCAAAAGAGTTTCAGAAATTATCTCAAAAAATAATGATGAAGTTACATTGAAAGAAAAATTAATTTTGTTGTATCACGGAATCATTTGTAGAACCTGTCAGCATTATAAAATGCAATCTGCACTTTTAGAAAACACCATTTCTAAATCGTTAATAATAAAAGAAAACACACTTTCAGAAATTAAGAAAGAGGAAATTATAACTTTTTTAAAAGAATTATACTAAATGTATTTACTAACCAATTCTAATAATAATTATTTAATAATTGGTTTTGTAATGTAATTTATTAAACCTAAAGTATTAACTGTCTCTTTATCATTATTAAAAGCTTTTGCTGTTTAAGCTAATATAGGCAAATTAGGTCAAATTTAATAAATACAATAAAAATAATCTGTAATATTGCTAACTATTTAGGTAAAATAGAAAACACTTACTCTTTTTTAATGTTAGAATTTTGTGTTTTATAATAGTATATAATGATTGAATATAATAACCAAAAAACTATTGATGAGATAGTAAACAATGGTAATGCTATAGTAATACTGTATTACGCCAAATGGTGTATGCCTTGTAAAAGCATTTCACAAACATTGTCAGATTTAAAGATTAATTTTAGAGAAACAATACAAATTATTGCTGTAAATGTTGATGAATTTTCGGTAATTGCTTTAGAACAAAATGTTAAATCTGTTCCAACATTGCATTATTATAAAAGCGGCTCGCTTTATCTTAAAGAAAGCGGTTTTAGAACTAAAGATCAATTAACTAGGAATATGGATGCCCTTTTAACCTTGAATAGCATTGAAGAATAGGGAAATAATAACAAATTGTTACAAAAAGTAAAAGGTGCATTTTTTTAATTTGCACCCGTTTTTATTTTTAATATTTATGTTTACCAACTTCCCAACCTTTGTTCGAAAGATATTTTTCGCCACTCTCAATGGCTCCATCTTCCATTTCTGTTCCCATACTATCATTCCAGCGATTTAAAAACCCAAACAAGGCAACTACTCCTAAAATCTCTACAATTTCTCCATCATTCCAATGCATTCGCATTTTATCTGCAATGGCATCATCAATTTCATTTGGAATTAATGAACTTTTTAAAGCAAATTCAAGTGCTACACGTTCACCATCAGAAAATGCAGGATGAGTTTCAAAACTCCAAATATTTTCTAGTTTTTCTTGGTGTGCATCATAACGTTCTGCTGCACGAATAGTATGAGCTTGGCAATACTTGCAACCTGCAGTGTTGCTCGATATAAATCCGATTAATCGTTTTAAATCACTAGTAACTTTGCCTTTATTTTCCATAACGGCTTTATTAAGTGCAATAAATGCGTACGCAATTTCCGGACGATGGTACATTGTGATAACGCTATTAGGACAAAAACCTAGTGTTTCTTGATAAAAGGCAATTAATTCTTGAAGTTTTTGGTCGTCATTATTTTGTACTGGAGCTACTAGTGGTTTTTTCATAGTTGTAGTTAATTTCTTTTTATTTTAAAGTTTTAGACGAGTGAATAAAATAAACTGACAATTACTAAATTAAATAATTTAATACAATAAAATTGAAAATAATAAGTTTATACCTATAAAACTCTTTTTTAATTAATAACTTGGTCAAAGAATAAAACTATAAAAAAAAGACTTGAATAAATAAATTAAAAACTTAAAAATTATTAAAATTAAAAACCTAAAATGAGTACAGAAATTAAAAACACGCTTTTCCGTTTTGTTACGATGCGAGCTCCAGAATTACTTGAAAAAGAAATTGTAAAGAAAACTTTTGTTCAATATCCAGAATTTGATCCAAAAGATAACCCTAAAAATCCGAGTCTGTTTCTAGAAGCAATTAAAAATTTAACTGCAGTAAAAACCAAGAAAGAAATACTCATCAGTGTAGCAAAAAATTTTGAAATAACTTCGCTAAAGACCCGCGAAGATATTTTTATGAATAATCTTGTAAGTAAAGAGTTTTTTAATTTTGCAGTTTGGCTAACTTCAAATAGAACTACTTTAAGTATTCAAGCACTAGAGATACAAATCAACAAAATTGGAACTACTATTTTAGTTAACAATGATATCAAATCAAATGAAAAAATTGGAATAACAAACGAGAAATTAATTGACCTTTGGGACAACCTTTTTTATCAAATTATAACTTTTAAATCTGGATATGTTCGCGAAGCAGTTCTATCTGTTCTTGTTGCCGATTTTTTTATTTCAAATTATGCTGCAGTAAATGGAGATTTAGAACAAATCACAAAACTAGCTTCTGCCAGAGTTATTATTCCTAAAATACTTTTAGACAAAGAAGAAACAATTGTACAAAACAACACTAAAGGCAGCGTTAAAACGCCAACATTTGTAAATACAAAAACTTTAGATAAAGAAATGAATTTGATTTTAAACAAACAAAAAATCGAATTACTTCAAAACTCGGTTAAAGAACTTAGCAAAGTTCAAACTATGTATAATAAACAAAACCAAAAGGCACTTGAACTTGCTAATAAAAATCATCAAAAAAAAATTGATACTATTGTCTCAAAAGCAAAATTTATTGAAAAAGTCATTGAAGATCCAATTACTAACGAAAAAACAGTAATCAAAGAATACGAAGACATTAAAATCCCAAAATTTGAATACGTTAACAAACCAGAATTAAACAAAAATTTCCTTAGAGATAAAATATCCTCAGATACATTAAAGTTAGTTAGTAATTTAACTAATTCGAATAATTTCGAAACTTTTGATGAAGTTCAAAACTATATAAATCAAGAAATCAACAATTCAACAAAATTAATTTTTGAGAATACAAGTTTAAACGATATAGTAATTTCTAGTAATGGAGTTTTGATTCCTGTTACAAACACTTCATTAGACACTACAAGCGCTTTTACTATTTCTGGTATTGGATATGGGTTTTGGCCAGTAATGCCAATAGGTTTTTTATTCAATACTAATTTTGATGGCGATCACATTGTTGCCGCAAGTTATACAGCAACATTCGAAAATAATACTTCTGTTACATCAACTACTTTTGAAGAATTAACAACTAATGGAAATTTATTTGTAAAAATTTTTAACGATGGTCTTGACACTTCTAATAACGTAAATATTAATTTAACTGGTTGGTTTGATTTAAGTAACGGGAGTAGAATAAACATAAATGGAAATGCCATTTTCACTGTTCCTTCTTTTTGGATTCTTGATGGCTATACAGTTAATGGAAATGGAACCTATAAACTAGAGGTAAAAGGAAACGATATAGAAACTGGAAGCACATTAGAATATGTTCCATCTGGTTTTGGAATCAAACGATTAGGGATTGCAGATTACCGAAAAGTAGAACAAGAAATTTGTTGTTACGTACCAGGCGAAGTTTCGCATATTGAAAACGTGATGGCTAGCGAGTACAAGGAACGATCCACAAGAATGCTTCGCAGATCAGAAAATACAACAACTAGCAGCACCGAAAAAGAAACCGAAAAACTTACCGATTCTACCTCTACAGATCGTTTTGAAATGAATCAAGAGGTAGCATCTGTTTTAGCGGAAGACACACATATTGGGGCTAGTGTAAATGCATCCTATTCCTATGGAAAACAAGATACAACTGGAGTTCTTAATTTAGGAGCAGGAGCTGATTTCGCTAACAATACCTCATCAGAACAATCGAATAGTCAAGCCGTTACTCACGCAAAAGATGTTACAGAGAGGGTTTTGGACAGAGTTGTTTTAAAAGTAAAAGAAGAACGCGTTTCTAAAGTCATTGAAGAGTTCGAAGAAAACAACAAACATGGCTTTGATAATCGAAACAGCAAAGACCACGTGTCTGGTGTGTACCGATGGGTCGATAAAATATACCGAAATCAAGTAGTAAATTACGGCAAACGATTAATGTATGAATTCATGATTCCAGAACCTGCGACTTTTCATAATAAAGTAATTTTAGAAAAAAATAAAGAATTAAACGGTGAAGCCCTAATCAAACCTATTGACCCTAGAATAGGTAATAATAATACAAAACTTAGTTCTCCAAAAGATTTATTACAATCTAATTATCAATATTGGGCTTCAATGTACAATGCCTCTATTGAATCTCATCCAGAAAATACAATAACAGTTGGTAAATCATTCGACTATAATACTTCAACCCCAAAACAAGCAAATTCAAAATCTGAAATAATAAGAATTCCAGAAAAATATATGTCTAATAAGGTATCTGCTGAATTTGAACCATTTTTTACAGGAGATGTTGGATGGGGAATGCAAGCAAGATTAATTGTAGGAAACAAAGCAATTTTTAAAGGCTCAATTTTCTCAGGTTTTGCGTTTTGGCCAAATAGCTATAATTTCACAAACATTTCTTATCCCGTCAAAATCGAAAACGAATATATGCCTGGTTATAAAGGCGAAGTTCCTATTACTGTTGCCTCCACTAATGCTTATACGATTAATGGAAATGTAAGTATTGAGTGCGTTTTAACTAATGAAGCAAAAGAACAATGGCAAATTGAAACATTCAATACTATTATTCAAGCTTATGAACGTAAACTAGAAGAATATAATCAGAAATTAAAACAATTAAACAGCCAAGCACAAGGAACCAACCCCTTGTTTTTCCGTCAAATAGAAAATATAGTACTACGTAAAAACTGTATTGAATACTTGGCAAGTCACGAGACACTCGGAGCAATTACTCTGTTTACAGGAACAACTGGTGAAAAAGTAGTTCAAGATTTGCATGTTTTATATGATGACCCAAAACTCGAGATCTATGCTTCCAAAGTAAAATTCTTTGAGCAAGCCTTTGAGTGGGGTTTGATGAGTTACAATTTTTATCCGTTCTATTGGGCAAACAAAACCAACTGGGCAAGTTTATACAACATCA
This sequence comes from Flavobacterium sp., assembly GCA_043738775.1. Lineage (GTDB taxonomy): Bacteria > Bacteroidota > Bacteroidia > Flavobacteriales > Flavobacteriaceae > Flavobacterium. The sequence goes on from JAYUFJ010000395.1 coordinate 9,417, forward strand.
ACGAAACCGACGATGCAATTTTTAGAGCCTTTTTGCAATCGGGGATGGCAAGAGTCATCGTAACCGTTCGTCCAGGATTTGAAGAAGCCGTAAATTGGTATATGAAAACAGGTCAAGTTTGGAACGGCGGACAAGTAACCACTTTAGATGACCCTTTATTTATATCTATTGTCGATGAACTTCGAACAACTACCGGAACTGTCGAAGAAACTTGGGAAAGCCGTGTGCCAACTTCACTCACGGTGATTCAAGCAGGAAGTTTGGGTCTGGCAGTTACACAAGCATTGCCATGTGATGATGATTGTAAAGACTATAAACTATTTGATAGCGATGGCAACCCAGTTTTAGATACCAATGGTAACCCAAAATCAACTAATCCGTTTGTAAAAAGTAATGTGACTTTGCAGGGAATTGCGCAAGAACCAATAAAATCAGTTCCTGTTGAAGCAACTCCTGTAGAAACTGGAACAAAATAATTTGTTACTTGTACAATCCTATAATCCTGCTCGCAAGGAGCAGGATTATTTTAAAACAAAACTATGGATTCAATAAACGGAATACCACTAATTTGGGGTAACGAAGGAGACAAAAATTTGTTTGGGAAGTTGTTTAATCAAGGTGCTTTAGTTCCTAGTTTGCCTGTTAGTAATAAATTTCCGCAATTTCCAGTCAATAACGATTTTACGACCTTATCTCCAAAAGCAATAGGCAATAAATATTATGGCAATAATCCAATTTATGATAGTAAAGGAGTTACTGTTTTCTCAGATGATGAACTACCACCAAACACAATACAATTAAAAGAAGTAAAAGTCTATGATAATGATTTTTATAAAGAATTCAAAGATTTTTCATTTACTCTTTTTGTATCTAAAAACGGAGCAAGATTACTTAC